>SLKG01000074.1 GCA_007134735.1 Kiritimatiellia bacterium | reverse complement strand
GGAGCCCACGCCCGGCACCGCGAACACGGCCTTGTGGATTCGGCCGGTCGTCATTAATGAGATCATGTACAACCCGATTTCGCGCGATAATAATGATCAATACGTCGAGCTCCACAATTGGAGCAACGAACCCGTGGATGTCGGCAACTGGCGGTTCGTGGACGGGATCAGTTTTGCGATCCCCGAAGGCACGACGATTCCAGCGGGCGGGTTCCTGGTGATCGCAAAGAATGCGGAACACTTGATGGCCCGGTATCCCGAAGGGCAATTGCATGCGGGTAATACACTCGGAAATTTCAGCGGCAACCTTTCGCGTTCCGGCGATCGGATTGCCTTGGTCAAACCGGATGACCCGGCCCTGCCTGACCGGGATTTTGTCATCGTGGACGAAGTGACGTATGTGGACGGCGGCCGCTGGGGCGAATGGTCGAATGGAGGGGGCAGCAGCCTGGAATTGATCGATCCGCGCAGCGATAACCGAAGGGCGGCGAATTGGGCGGATAGCGACGAGTCGGCCAAGGGGGAATGGACAACCATCGAACATACGGGGGTTCTCGATCACGGCATGTTGCCCGGCGGCGTATCCATTGATCAGCTTCACCTCGTCATGCGCCAGCGCGGCCAGGTGCTGGTCGACGATGTCCAGGTCCGGCGCATTGGAGCCGGTGGTAACGAGGGGGGCAACCGTATTCTCAATCCACAATTCGATTCCGGTTTGGATTTCTGGACCATTCACGGGAATGTGATCCAGTCGGGCCTCTCCGGCGAAGCGTATGTGGGTAGCCAGAGCCTGCATGTTCGGGCGACGGGTGGTGGCGACGTCGGCGCCGACCGGATTGCAGCGGATTTTTCCCCTGCACTTTCGGCCGGTAATGAGGCGGTCATCAGGGCACGAGTGCGGTGGCTGCGCGGATCGCCTTACTTCCTGTTGCGGCTGCGAGGGAACTACCTGGAAGCGGAAGGCCCGATCGAGGTGCCGACGAATCTGGGCACGCCCGGCCAGCCGAACAGTCAATACGTCGGAAACGCGGGTCCGGCCATATGGGATGTGCGGCATCATCCCGTACTGCCAACGGCGAACGAGCCGGTGACGGTGAACGCCCGGGTCCACGATCCCGACGGGATTGATGAGATCCAGTTGATTTATCGACTGGATCCGTCTTCAGCAACCAACGCGCTTCCCATGACCCATGTCAGTGGAGGTGTGTACAGCGCTGAGATACCGGCCCAGTCCCATGGTCAATTGGTGGCGTATCACATTCTGGCGCGGGACGGTCACGCGTCGCCGGCCGTATCCCGTTATCCGGATGACGTGCCGCCCGGATCGCGTCCGGGACCCGGACGCGAGGCGCTGATTCGTTTCGGTGATCTGGATAATATCAGTCGGCTCGGAACCTACCGGATGTGGATGACGCAAGCCAATCTCGACGAATTCAAATCCCGCGAAAGACACAGCAACGAGTATTTGGATACGACGTTTGTATACGGCAACAAGCGGGTCATCCATAATGCCTCCATCCGGTTTCGGGGAAGTCCTTATACCCGTCCCCATCTTCCTGATCCGGATGTATACTACGATTACCGTTTTTCCGCGTATCGATTGAAAATACCCGAGGACGATACGTTTCTGGGGATGGACGAATTGAATTTGGATTCGCTGGAACAAAACCGGGATCCGACCCTGCAACGGGAACAAATGGTGTTTCGGATTGCCGAACAGATGGGCTTGCCCGCCAGTTATCAGCAATACGTGTTTGTTCATTTCAACGGGATCCAATATCCCTATATCTATGCGGACGTCCATCATATCGAACGGGATTACCTCCGGACCTGGTTCCCCCGGGAGGACGACGGACAATTGTTCAAGCTCGAGGATTGGGAGGAATACGCCGACTTCGAAATTGACGGTTTTGTCCGCCAGGAAGCGGATCTGGGTCGATTCGAGACCACCGGCGGCATTCTGAAAAAGGCCCGCTACCGGTGGAACTGGCAGAAGAACGCCAACGCCGGTTTCACGGATGATTACAGCGGACTGTTCCGACTGGTCGAAGCCGCCAATACAACCGGCGCGCAATTCGCCGCGACCATGGAAGCGGTCGCCGATATGAATCAATGGATGCGGCAAATCGCACTACGCCATGTGGTGGGCGATTTCGACGGATACGGATTTCACCGAGGCAAAAACACGTTTCTATACCGGCCGAATAACGGGCGGTGGAACCTGATTCCATGGGACTTGGATTTCGCATTGGGTACATCCTTGGCTTGGGATCACGCTATATTCGATGTGTCTTCCGCGACTCCGGTCATCAAACGCATCATGGAATACCCGCCATTCCGGCGATATCTCTGGCAGGCCGTGTATGACGCGGCGCACGGGGCCATGGCGGGTTCGCGTGTCGATCCGGTCATGATGGAAACCTATTACGCCCTTTTGGAACAGGGCGTGGCGGCGGCCGATCCGTCGGTCGATACGTGGGCGGCTCCATCGCCCATAGACTGGATCAGCCAACGCCGGGGCTATTTGCTGGATCAACTGAATTCCGTGACCGGCGTAAGCCTGTCGATCGATAACGTCGCCACGAACGGGAATCTGT
>SLKG01000154.1 GCA_007134735.1 Kiritimatiellia bacterium | reverse complement strand
GCGCACGTGTACTGCATCCAGGGCCCCAGCATGCGCTCGTAAAAATCATTTCCCAGATCGTAATGGCGTTCGGCAACCCGCCGGGAACGCGACGGAGTCTGCAGATTGAGCAGGCGGGCCTTCAACCCGGACAGAACCAGATACGGATCACGCACGTTCCGGTACAGTTGCGCCCGCAGAATCCGGTGGAAGAATTCGTCCAGTTGCCCGGCATCCCACCACCCTTCCATGTAGCTTTCGCCCAGCCCCAGATTGCCCTTGATCAGGGCGCGGCTGAAAACACGATCGTCATGCACCCGAAAATCCCAGGGGCGATCGCCGTTTACGCGGATATCGGCCCGGGCCAGCAGATCGGTCAGTATTCGCCGGGAAGAACGGAAACCCGAAACAGAATTTCTGGATGACGCATTCATCGTGCGAAAGCAGGGTACGAAGTGCGCATCGCAAATCAAGTCTGAACATGGATGACCCTCGCGCGGAATCGGGAATGGGCCGGGCCGGGGTTCTGCGCCCCCGGGGAAAGACACCGGGCGTGACCAACCGCCCCGGATCCCTTTCGAGGGTCATGCCGACCGAAGTGGAGGCATCTCCGCCTGTTCGATGACGTTGGAGACCCCTCGACAGGCTCGGGGTGACGTGGGAAGGGTGGAAGGGAGAGCAGCAAACTTCCAATCGTTGGAAACCCCTGGAGTCCCTGTTTCCAATCGTTGGAAGAAAATGGATCGAAGACTTCCAATAATTGGAAGTCAATCGCATTCCATCCTGTCACTCGCACGCCTTGGCCGAGCAAGTATCCCAACCCCCTTAGATGAATTCATGGGCAGGCAAGCGCGCTTCCTGCAAGAAGACCCTCGCAACTCCTGGAGGGACCCCGACCGCTTCGCGTCCGCGCGTCCGGGTCACGCGGAAGCGTGACCCTCCACTATTATCCAACCACTTGTCTCTTCTGGAGGGACGCGCGTCCGCGCGTCCGGGTCACGCGGAAGCGTGACCCTCCACCATTATTTAACCACTTGTCTCTTCTGGAGGGACGCGCAATGATCATGAATCGGAGCACGGAACTCTATTTGAACGTTTCAGTCCCAACCCGCATCCGATGCGGCGACAGACGCACCCCGTCAATCCGTGATCCGGTGGATCACGAGGCCGGGTTCGCCGATGAAGGCGTGCACGCGGATGCTGTCCACCATCTCCTTGATCTCTTCGGCGGTCAGTTCCGTGCGCAACATGGGGACTTCGATCAACGTATCGTGCTCGAACAGGATCCGCTTGGTGATGTCGCGATAGCCCGGCTTGCCGATGGTCAACACATGATCGCCCTTGTAGATCTCGAAACCTTCCAAGGGGGTGGTTCCGACCAGCAAACCGTCGATCTCGACCAGGGCCGGATCCGACGTGGTCCGCACGGACAGCTTGATCGTCGGCCGCGCCTCGCGTTCGGCCATACGGGTTTCCAGGGCTTGCGCGATCTGCGGCACCGCCTTGGACACGGCGTCCTCCATCAGTTGGACCAGGTCGTCCTCGCCGAGGATGGTCTGCACGGCATCCGTCTGCCGGTACTGTCCACGGGCGACGCCATCGGACACGGCAATCACCGCGCCGTCCACCGCGTCCAGCGCTTCCAACGCCACGCGAATGGACACGGTGTCCAATTCGGTCCGGTATCCGCCCTGGTTCACAATTTGTTTCCCGGTTGAAAAACTGACCAGGTTCCCCCGCAATACCGCATCGGCGCGAAGCGCCTGGGCGGCATGCAGAAAGGAGGGCCTCACCGGCGTGGGTCGGTCGCTGTCGAACAATTGCACCTGCTCCATCTGCGCCATGAAATCCCGGCGGTCAATGAGCACGAAACCCTCCCGATTCGCCAATTTCTTGCCGACCAGATACACCCCCTTCTCCGCCATGGAACCGGGCGCAATCACGCCGCCCAACCGCGGATCCGAGCGCATACCGCTTAAATCCTCAAACTCCAGCACCGCCACGCGCTGGGGCTGGGCCCAGGACACCGCAACGGCCAGGAGAAACATGCTGAATCCAACTATCCTTTTCATATCGGCCTCCGGAATTTGAATTCTTCAATCCTTCACTGCACATTAGACGCAGGATAGGGCGTTAATATTCAATAGCAAAATGCGTTTCGGGAGATCCGGGGGCGCGTGGCTGGAACCCGGCTCGGCGGGAACCTCGCCCTCCATAAGAAACGCGGGTTATTTGAAAGGCAATTCCCGCAACTTCGGGATGAGCCGTTTCCTGACACAGACCGGTGAACAGGCCATCCGGGCCGATCGGATTGAATATTCGTTGAGGAATCCCGTCTAAAGAGGTAGTATGAAGTGACAGGTATTTAGGACACACCGTAAACGAAAAAGGAGCTTGAAAATGAAAGCATGGGTACGTGTCAGTCTGTTGGCGCTGGTGGGTATGGGCTTGGTTGCCTCCAGCGGTTGTGCGGCTTTCCGGGCGCAAACCCGCGGAGTCGATCTCGACGAGGCCGATCCTTACAGTGAGCGTTTTGCCTTCACCGATCTGCGGCGGATCACGGAAAGCCTGGCGGAGGAAATCGCCTACAGCCCGCCGGTGGCCCGGGACGGAGAAGCGCCGATC
>SLKG01000108.1 GCA_007134735.1 Kiritimatiellia bacterium | reverse complement strand
CCTTCCGATTCCGTACGATCCCCGCCCCCACTTCCTTGTGCGGCCTGACTTTCCGCGGGTTCCGAACGGGATAGGATTCCGACCGGCCCTGTTGCCGGGCACGGCATATACGGCGAAGCGGACAGTGAGGACAATCCGGATTGCGCGGCGTGCAGCACAAGGCCCCGAGTTCCATGATGGCCTCGTTGAACATTCCGGCGCGCTTCGGCGGCATCAGGGCATCAACCCATTCCTGAATAAGCGCCCTGCTTCGCGGAGCCCGCACATCCTCGTCCAGCGCCGTCACGCGTGCCATTACCCGGTTTACGTTTCCATCGACCACCGCCAGGGGAAGGTTAAAGGCCAGGCTCCCGATGGCCGATGCCGTGTAGGCGCCGATGCCCGGCAGGGATTTCAATTCTTCATACGATGCGGGGAAACGCCCTTTCCGGCTTTGAACCAGCCGGCGGGCGGTTTCGTGCATGTGACGCGCCCGCGCATAATATCCCAGGCCCTCCCAGGCCTTGAGGACATCGTGTCGCGGCGCCTCCGCCAGGGCCTTCAACGAGGGAAACCGCTTCATGAACCGTACATAATAAGGAATGACCTGGTCCACGCGGGTTTGTTGCAACATCAATTCGGATATCCACACCCGGTAAGGCGTTCGGCGGCGACGCCAGGGCAGATCGCGTTTGTTCCGCCCAAACCACTGCAACAACCCTTTCCGAAATGCCCTTCGGATGCGGGGATGCGACGGATCAAAGGGATTCGTGACATCCGGGCCGGATTTTTTCAGTGCGCGTGCCGGCGCCTTACTCGAGCGTGTATTCATCCCGAATCTGGTCCAGACGCTCCAATTGCTCACGGGCACGGCGGGCCCGCCCGTCGACTTCCTCGGGAGACAGATGGGTCATGTCGCCGACCACATCAATCATGGTATCGACATCCCATTGATATCCGCGTTTCTCGATACGCAGATCCACATCCCGATAGGTATAGGTATATCGCACTTCATAGCGATTCGGCGCACTCCTGCGCGCTTCCCACCGGGGAAACATGACGTCTCCGCGTTTTTCGCCGATTTGCCGATCAATCCATTCCTCCACGGTTCCCTCTCCTTCGGGAGCTTCGTGTTGTTTTACGAGTTCGATCGCTTCATCTTCCTCGGCTCCGTTATTCCCCCCCCGGTAAAACAGACTCCGCCCCCCTCGACGGGAATCCCAATCCACGGCGTCCACGTAATCCGGTTCGGGACCGCAGGCGGATACCTGAAGCAGCAGGCCTATGCCACAGGCCATTCGCAAAAACGCATTCGACATCTTTCTCTCCGGTAAAACGAGTCCAACGTCATTATCCTACCGTTCTTTTTCGACCTATTCCAACTGGTTTTTTATTTTGACCCGGAACAAGGTTCCCTCTACATTGGATACAGCAAACGGCAAACGGAGGGAATCATGGCCGACAACGAAAAAGCAGAAGATCAGGGCAAGGCCCCCCCGAAAATCAATATGGATATGTTGGGCGGGGAATCCGCATCCGAACCGGATCAAGCGGGCCGGGAACAGGCGTCGGCGCCGGAATCAAAGATGCCGCCCCGGTTGCGGATCATGCGCCCGAAAGCGGCCGCTCCGGACGAGACGTCTACCGATGAAGCCGCACCCGATAAGCCCGGGAAAAAGAGCACAACCCGGATAGATATTGAATCGGCCGAATCCGCTCCGAAGAAGCACATCCCCCTGCAGGGGATTAAACGCTCGTCACCCAAATCCGATACTTCGCGTGTAGATCTCCCGGACACCCAGGCATCGGACAAGGACGCCGAAGAAATCAAGCCGCCTGAAAAAACGGTTTCGAAAGACACGACCGAAGACGATCTTTCCGAAACGGCGGCTCTTTCGGAGGTGGACGAAGAAGCGCTCGAACGCGCCATTCAGGAAACGTACCAGGCCGCCAAGGAGTCAACGCAGCGCGTTTCCCTGGATGACAGCGAATCGCAAGCGCCCCCGAAGAAGTTTTCGGAGGAACGGGAGAAGGATCAAACGGCCCGCCTCGATCAAGCATCGCTGGAGGAACGGGATGAGATCGAATCCGAAAAAAAGAAAACCATGCCCATCCGGCCGGATACCGAGGCGGACGACGGGGAAACCGCACGGCCTCCCACCACGATTAAAATAAAGAAGCCCCCCTTGGACGACCGGCCCACGGGCACGACCATTCCCATTCCCGATCTGGAAGAATCGCGCAAGAGCGAAACGGCGCGCATCGATCTGCCCAAGGGGGTCGCTTCGGCGGCGCCGCCGACCCAGCGGAAGACCATTCGAATCAAGCGGCCGGACGGGACCGCGGTAACGCGCCCGGTCATGTCGGTATCCCGCCCCCCCAAGGGAGAACGACCCGCAGGAGCCGCCGACGAAAAGGCCGAAGCCGAGAGAGAAGAGGAAAGCACGGCCGTATGCGTGTTGGCGCTGATCGCCACCATGGCCGCGCTCATTCTCGTCTATGTTCTGGCCGCGACCCTGGTCCCGGGATTGCCTTTCCCCGGCCGATTGGTTTAAGCAAACGTCCACAAACAAGGAGCTGTCATGTCGAGCGATCAAGTTATGCCTGTGGGAAAGAGCAATTGGCAAAGCGAGGTGATGGAATCGGACATCCCCGTGCTGGTCGATTTCTGGGCGGAATGGTGTGGCCCCTGCAAAGCCATCGCGCCGATTCTTGATCAACTCGCCGATGAATTTTCGGGCAAGCTGAAAATTATCAAAGTGAATGTGGACGAAGACCCGGAACTGGCCGGCAATTTCGGCGTTCGGTCCATTCCGACCCTTTTGCTTTTCCAGAACGGCACCGTTGAAGAGCAGATGGTGGGCGCCATGAGCAAAGCGGCATTGACCGAGAAGCTCGAACCGCATCTGGGCTGAAATGGCGGAAACCGCACCGCCCGGGACACCATCCGCACGGTTGCGTCATCCACCGCCTATCGGCGGCGGCTACGATTCCCGCCATATGGTTTTGGCGATCAGGTGCCGGATAACACCCGATTCTGCGCCTCGATCAGTCTTTCGATTCCCGCCTGAGCCAGTTGCATCATGCGCGTTAACGCGGTTTTCGTATACGGATCGGATTCCGCCGTTCCCTGGATTTCCACGAACCGGTTGGACGCGGTCATGACGACATTCATATCCACCTCCGCCGCCAGATCCTCGGTATAACACAAATCCAGCAACGGCGCGCCCTCCACCACCCCCGCGCTGACCGCGGCGACGGCTTCGCGCACGGGATCCACTTCCAGAGCTCCCTCTCGAAGAAGCCGGTTCACGGCCAGGCGAAGGGCCACGTACCCGCCGGTCACGGCGGCGGTGCGGGTCCCCCCATCGGCTTCGATCACGTCACAGTCCACCCAGATGGTGCGGCGGCCCAACGACTTCAAATCCATGACGGCGCGCAGGGATCTTCCGATCAGCCGTTGGATTTCCTGGGTCCGTCCTTCCACGCGTCCCATGGAGGATTCACGCGATTTCCGTTCCGAGGAGGCATAAGGAAGCATGCTGTACTCGGCTGTAACCCACCCTCCTTCCACCTTCTGCTGTTGCATCCAACGCGGAATATTCTCCTGAACGGTCGCTCCGCACAACACACGGGTCCGGCCCATCTCAACCAATACGGATCCTTTTGCCGCTTTCGCAAAATCCTTGTGAAAGACAACGGGGCGGATTTCGTCCTCGGCCCGTCCGTCCGTTCGTTGCACCATGGTCTTCTTTGTCTTCAAATCATCTCCTTCCGTTCGTTCGCTCGCGGCATGAGACGCCGCCCGGCATCCGGGGTCAATCCTGTCGTTTGATCAGGTAAAAACCCGCGATTTCCCCGCACACCACGGGAAACCATATGATCAAATCCGGCCGGAATTGCGGATGGCGCACCAGGGCATCGGCTACGATGATGAATAAATAGAAAAAGAATACCACGCACAGGCTGATCAACACACCAATGGACGACTCCCTTCTGCGCGATTTCATTCCCAGGGGAATGCCGAGCAGGGTAAAGGCAAAACAGGAAAACGCCAGGGCCAGGCGCTCGTTGGCCTCCACCAGATAGGCCATGCGTTCACGATGAAGTTCCTGTTCCTTTAAATGAGGATAGTGTTCCCGTATATGGCGAATCGTCTCTCCCAACTCCACCAATGTCATATCCGGTCTGCGCTTTCTCGGGCTCCCCCGGCCCAGCATCGCGCTGAAATCCAGTTCCATGGGATAATGACGGCCCCGAATCGTGCGCACCCGGGTCAGATCCAACGGCTCATCTTCATCCGGCTGATCGATACGCACATCATACAAATCAATCAATAACACCTGCTGTTCGCTGTCGATATTGAGCTCTCCGGATTGGGCGCGAATGTGCCGCTTCATGCCTTCGGGTCCGGTTTCATACGCCACCACGTCGTACACCCGGTTCCCGTCCTTACTCCCGATATAAATCAGCAACCCGGGAAAATCCCGGACAAACCGGCCTTCTTCCAACAGGCTGATCGGATCTTCCACGCCGAGACTCGCCAAGGCCGAACGCCGCGCAAAACGGGCTTCCGGCGCGAGGGAAATATTCAGATACACGCAGATGCCGGTCAAAACGATGGAGATCATGATGACCGGTGATATGATCTGCCACATGCTCAACCCCGAAGAACGCAATGCCGTGATCTCTCCATCCAGCGACATCCGGCCGAACAGCAACAACACCGTCGTCATGGCGCTCATGGGGATCGAGAAGGTCAGAATATAGGGAACATTGTAGGTGAAGGCCTGCACGATGAGCCAGGGGGACACGCCCCGTGCAATCAAATCCACCGCGCGGATGATCGCCCCCACGCACATCACGAACGTGAAAATCAGCAACGTCATGAAAAACGTCACCAGGTAATCGTGTATCAAATATTTATTGATAATGCGCATATCGTTATTCCGCTCTTCAGCCCCTTTCGCGAAGCCGGGTTCCCCGCTCCGCCCGACCGCCGGGCGCCCAGCCTATTCCGCCCGCGCCCCTGTCCGTTGCGCCGACTGCACCGTATTATACAGCAGCATCGTAATGGTCATGGGCCCCACCCCGCCCGGGACCGGGGTAATGGCGGACGCCTTTTCCCGAACCGATTCGTAATCCACATCCCCGACCAGGCGGTACCCTTTCGGGGCATCCGCGTCATCGACACGATTCACCCCCACATCGATCACCACGGCGCCCTCCCGGATCATGTCCGCCGTGATGGTCTTCGGCCGGCCCGCCGCTGCCACGACAATATCGGCCTGGCGCGTGAAATTCGCCAGCTCGCGCGTTGCGGTATGACACATCGTAACCGTGGCGTTGCCCATGTCGTCTTTCCGCGTTAACAGGTTGGCCAGTGGACGCCCCACAATATTACTGCGGCCGACGATCACCACGTGCGCCCCTTTCACCGGGATGTTCGAACGCTTCAGAATATGCAGAATTCCATGCGGGGTACAGGGCAGAAAAGCCCTCTGCCCCATGATCATCCGCCCGATGTTTACGGGATGAAAACCGTCCACATCCTTTTCCGGTCGTACCGCCATGATGACTTCGGTTTCCATGGAGGCGTCGGGCAACGGGAGTTGGACGAGGATCCCGTGAATACGTGCGTCGTTATTGTATTGGTCCACGATCCCGAGAATTTGTTCACGGCCCGCTTCCGCCGGAAGGCGGTGTTCGTCGGAGTGAATGCCGATTTTTTCACACGCCTTTTCCTTGGCGGTCACATAGGAGCGCGAGGCGGGATCGTCGCCTACCAACACCACGCCCAGACCGGGTATCACGCCCTGCCCGCGCAGTTCGGCCACCCGATGCTTCAACTCTTCCCTCATTTCGTTCGCGATGGCTTTCCCGTCCAGTATCTTTGCGCTCATGAATGGTATAATCTCCTCTGTTTATCTCCCTCGCGACGCCCCTACAACCATGGAGCCCGCCTCTTCTCTTCCCGGCTTCCGGCTTCAATCCTCATGAATCGACCCGGGTCGTTCCCGAAGGTGAATCGGCGTCCGTCCCGACCATACGCACAATACTTCCGAAAGAATGCTTATGGCCACATGTTCCGGACCATCGCCCCCCAAATCAAGCCCCGCCGGCCCGTATACGCGATCCGAATCCCCGGGCGGCACCTGCTTCAGGATCTCGTCGCGCCGGTCACGCGGGCCGAGAAGTCCGATGTATGGGATCGCCGCCGGCGTCAATTGCCGAATCCAACCCGCATCATGCGCCAGGGCGTGTGTCATAATTACGGCATACGTCCGATCATTCAACGGCAATCGGCCGGCGGCCTCCTCCGGCCGGTCACATACAAGCCGCCAGGCGTCCGGAAATCGTTCCTGGGTCACATAGGCCGGCCGGTGATCGGCCACCACGACGCGGAATCCGCCGTCATTCGCAAAACGCGCCAGCGGGATCGCATCATCGCCCGCCCCACAGATCAGCAGGTACGGCGGCGGCAGCAACACATCGGCCAACCGGATGACCCCGTCCGCTTTTTCAAAAAGAAGTGTTTTGCCCTTTAACGCGTCGCGCGCCAGTTGTTCCATCGCGGCTTTCTCGTGTTTCTCCACCTCTCCGAAGAAGAAGGTTTCGTCCGATGTTACCACCGCGACGGCCAACAACTCACCACTTTCGCGGTTTGCCGAACACAGGACAAAGGGTTGATCCCCGCTCAATTGTTCCACCGCGCATGACACATATCCAGGTCCCTGTTCCATCGGATGGGGTTGGATGAGCAGGTCCACCTCACCCTTACAACCCAGTCCCATGCCCCACATCACATCTTCTTCCTCCCCCGTATCGTAATGGACCATCCGCGCGCGTTTTTCCCGTATAGTCTGTAATCCGATCTCGCGTACGTCGGCTTCCAGGCATCCCCCGCTCACATTGCCAAACAGGTGACCCTCGTCCTCGATCAGCAACTTGGCCCCGGGCCGCCGATAGGTGGAGCCGCGAATCCCCACGACAACGGCCACGGCGGCGGGACGCCCCGCCTGCTCCCGTTCAAGCAGTCTTTGAAATATTCGGTGTGTTTCCTGCCGGTTTTTCACCGTTGCCCCGCGTTCTGTGTTCGTTCATCGATGCTTACCGTAGCCCCGAACGGCCAAACTGTCCATCAGATCGGCTCGTCCCGCATGGCCGAGGGCACGGTATGCTGATGCAGATGACAGACGGCCATGGCGAGCGCGTCGGCGGCATCTTCCGGCGGTTGTTCCTTCAGTCCGAGCAGGCGCATGATCATCTGCGCCACCTGGTCCTTGTGGGCGTTACCGTATCCGACTACGGCTTGCTTGATCCGTCGCGGCGCGTATTCATAAACGGGAATTCCCTCCAGCGCGCATACGGCCAACACCACGCCCCGCGCCTGGCCGAGGATCATGGCCGTTCGCGCATTCTTGCTTAGAAAAACCCCTTCGACGGCCGCCGCCCCGGGTTGGTCCCCACGGACGATTTCCCGCACGCGGGTAAAAAGGTGAGCCAGGCATTCCGTATGCGTCCGGCCGGCCGGATTACGGATTACGTCATATCGAACCGCGCGCAGGACGGACCCGCGACCTTCCACGACCCCCACCCCCGTGGAACGGAGCGAGGTGTCAATCCCCAGGACTTTGTGCACGTTGGCCATGGCGAAGATTGGGATGATGGAGTGATCCCGTAATGGAGTATTGGAGTAATGGAGTAATGGAATACGGATTGGATAATGTACCGAACGAAGTTTCCATCACTCCAACACTCCACTTCTCCAATACTCCATTCCCCCTCTACTCCGGCTTTCCGTCCGCTATCGATTCAAGCAATGTATCGTCGATATCAAAATTCGTATACACGTTCTGGACATCGTCGAGATCTTCCAGGGCCTCGATGAAGTTCAACAGCGACCGGGCCAAAGCCGCGTCGGTAACCGGGATGTAATTGTCGGGAACCAGGGACAACTCCGAATCCTCGATCTCGATTCCCCCCGTCTGCAACGCATCCAACACGGCGGGATAATCGGAGGGATCGGTCACGATTTCATACCGATCGCCTTCGCGGGACAGGTCTTCGGCCCCGGCCTCGACGGCTTGTTCCATCAGCCGCTCCTCATCGATTACGGATGTCCGGACGTAGATGAGCCCCCTTCGTTGGAACGAACGGGTTACACTGCCCTGGCCGGCCAACGTGGCGTTGTGTTTGTTGAACACATTACGAACTTCGGCCGCTGTGCGATTCCGGTTGTCGGTCAATACATGCACGATCACGGCCACGCCGGCGATGGCGTACCCTTCGTACATGACTTCCTCCATGGCCGCGCCGGCCAGTTCGCCCGTGCCCTTCTTGATGGCCCGGTCGATATTGTCCGCGGGCATATTGACGGCGCGCGCCTTCTGCAGGAGGGTGCGCAAGGTGATGTTGGCGCCCGGGTCGCCTCCCCCGTCCCGGGCACACACCGTGATCTCCTTGGCGAGCTTGCTGAAAATCTTGCCGCGCTTGGCGTCCGCGGCCGCCTTCTTATGCTTGATGGTGGACCATTTACTGTGACCGCTCATCGGATTTTTGATTTTCGATTGTTGATTGCTGATTGTCCCAATCCAAAATCGGCAATCCAAAATCGGAAATTCCTTACTCTTCTTCTTTCGCTTTCTGCGCTTCGGCCACGATCTTCTGCGTCACGTTGCCCGGAACCACTTCATACCGGGAAAAGCTCACTTCAAAATTACCGCGCCCGCCGGTCATGCTTCGCAACTCCGATGAATATTTAAACACTTCGGCCTGGGGCACCTCGGCTTCAATCACCTGCAGATTGTCTTCCGCGCCCATACCGATAATCCGGCCCCGCTTGTGGTTCAGATCGCCCGTGATGTCGCCCATGAATTGTTCGGGAACCATCACCTTGATTTTCATCAGCGGCTCCAACAATACGGGGTTGGCCTTGGACATCCCGTCCGTCAATGCGCGTTCTCCCGCAATTTTGAAGGCAATTTCCGAAGAATCCACGTCGTGATAGGATCCGTCATACACGGTAACCTTTACGTTCATGACCGGATAACGGGCCACGGCGCCGCGTTTCAGGCCTTCCTGCAAGCCTTTCTGGACGGCGGGCATGAAATTGCCGGGAATCACGCCGCCGACAACGGCGTCGACAAACCAATCCTCATCACCCGGATCCCGGGGTTCCACCCGGAGATATACTTCGCCATATTGACCGCGTCCGCCCGATTGCTTCTTGTGCTTGTAATGGCCTTCCCCCGTAGCGGTAACCGTTTCCCGGTAGGCCACTTTGGGAATGTCCAGGAGAACATCCACATTGCTGCGAGCCTTCATCCGCTCCACGGCGGCTTCCAACTGCTGGTCGCCCATGCCGGACAAAATCATTTCGCTCGTCTCATTGTTGCGCTCAAATTGAATGGTGGGATCGTCTTCGGCAAGGCGATGCAGGCCGGTGGCCAGCTTGTCTTCGTCCCCCTCCTTCTTCGCCCGGACCGCATAGGCCGTTACGGGTTTGGGAAAGACAATCGGGGAATAGGCGATGGAGGCGCCCTGCGCGCAGAGTGAATCGTTCAATGTGGTGTGCTTTAATTTGGCAATCGCCACAATATCGCCCGCGGTAGCCGCGTCCGTATCCTCCTGTTTCTTCCCGTTGATATAGAAAATATGGCCGATTCGCTCCTTTTCGCCGTTGGTCGAGTTGACGATCTCGGAATTGGCCTGAAGCGTTCCGCTGTATACGCGGATAAAGGAAAGTTGCCCGACAAACGGGTCATTCATGGCGCGCCAGACCAGCCCGGAGAACGGCGCATCGGGACCCACATCCACTTCGTTCCCTTGCGCATCCTTGACCACCCGCTCGCGGGGCGCCGGCATGAGGAACGACAGGCCTTCCAGCAATTCGTCCAGGCCGAGCTCGGACTTGGAAGACACCGCAAAAACGGGAACCAGGCTTACATCGTGTACCGCGCCGTGCAAACCTACGGAGATTTCTTCCGCGCTCAGGGATTCGCCCCCAAGATACTTTTCGATGAGGGCATCGTCCGTTTCCGCGGCGAATTCCACCAGTTCCCCTTTCTGCTTATTGACCATTTCGGCCATATCATCAGGTATGTCCTTTGCGGACAGCACATCCACAACCGATTGATGATCCTTTGCCGGCATCACCATGGGAACGCACTTGTTTCCCCATACCGCCTGGATCTCGTTCAACAGCCCGAAGAAATCCGCATTTTCACGGTCGATACCGGTAATGACAACGGCCCGGGCGAGATTCAATTCTTCGCACTGTTTCCATGCACGGAGCGTACCCACCTGCAATCCGGCCACGGCATCCACCACAATCAGGGCGCTGTCCGTAACGGCCGTGGCGGCCACCACCTGCCCGTAAAAATCGGCGTAACCCGGTGTATCCACGGCCATCAACCCCATGGAACGGCCCCCGCGCGTCTTGTAGGTCATCCGAAACGGTTTGGCCCACAACGAGATGTTCCGCGACTTTTCTTCGTCCGTCCAGTCGGCCATGCTGGTGCCGTTTTCCGGCGATCCTTTGCGATCATTTACACCCAGTTTGTGCAACAGCGCATCCAGCAAACTGGTTTTGCCGCTCCCCGTGTGTCCCATGAGGGTGAAATTCCGTACATTCCCGATATCAATACCTTTCATAGACCCTTCCTCATTCCGTACCTGTCCATTATTTGTAACGCTCACATATGAAAATGTCGTATGGAGGAACACACTAGATACACCAATCCCGGATACCGGGCAATGCTTTTCCCGGGATTATACGAAAGAAATACCGCGATCCGCGCCACCTGTTCATGACGTTCCGGCGGCACCGACCCCTGGATGGCCGCGCACCCCTTCGGCATCCGCCTGGACCACCCGTACCTCCAGGATTCCGTTTCCGTCATGACCCCCTTCCGCGACGCTCGCGGGGATGTACTGTTCGGTGTAGCCTTCGCCGGTACCATTGCGCCGGCGCTCAATCAATACGCGGACAGTTTCGCCGAGAAAGCGTTCATGATAGGCGCGGGCCAGATCGCGGCCGGTCGCGCGAAGAACCGCGCTCCGTTCGGCCACGACATCCCGGGACACCCGGCCGCTTCGCGCCGCCGCCGCCGTGCCCGGCCGGACCGAATACGGAAATACATGCACACGCGAAAAGCCGACGGCGCGGCACACATCGAGTGTGCACCGGAAGTCCTCGTCCGTTTCACCGGGGAAACCGACGATTACGTCGGTTGTACATGCGGGCTTGTCCATCACCGCCCGGACCCGTTCGACGGCGTTCAGGAATTCGGACACTCCATACCCGCGCCGCATCGCGGCCAGTATGCGATCAGATCCGGACTGTAGCGGAAGATGAATGTGCGGCATCATCTTCGGTGAAGCCCCCCATACCTCCAGCAACTTGTCCGTCAGTTCGGCCGGGTGCAGGCTGGAAAGGCGAAGCCTTTCGGTTCCGGGAAGGTCAACCAAGGCGCGCATGACGTCGGCAAGCGACACCGCCCGGCCGCCGCCGTACAGCCCGACCGACACGCCGGACACGACGATTTCCCTGTGCCCGCTTTCGACCAGCCTCCGGGCCTCCTCCAGAATGAGGGGAAGATCCTTGTCGCGCGGCGCCCGGCGTAGACGGGGCACGATACAATAGGAGCATCCGATGTGGCATCCATCCTGGATCTTCAGAAACGCGCGCGTATGCCCGGCAAACCGGTCGAGGGCCAGGCTGTCGGGATCCCCCGGAAGCGACACCGGACAGGAGACCCCCGGCAGCGCTTCGATGCCGCGCGCAAACCGCCCCAGCCATCCGGGACCCGGTGGTACGCGGATCTGCGCGTCCAACGGTCCGGCATACGAATCATCCGACGCCAGACAACCGGATAGAATCAGGTACGCGCCGGGATGTTTGGAACGCATGCGGCGTATCGTCCGGCGACTCTTGCGTGCCGCTTCGGCCGTCACGGCGCAACTGTGTACGACCGCCACGGAAACGCGCTCCTCTTTCCCTCCCCGGCGAAAACCCGCCTGCTCCAGTACGCACCGGATCTGCTGCGCGTCGTACTGATTCACCTTGCAGCCGAGCACACATATCTCATAGGTTCCCTGGAAGCGATCGTTCACGGATAAACCCATACCTTACCTCCGGACGCGGCGGCAAATCCGGTCTTTTTCCCTTTTCCCGGCCCCGCCGCCCGGGTACCATTCCGGTTCTGATTCCTTGGAATCCATACCCGAATACACGATAGTCAATCAACCATGTCCTTCAAACATAAACCGTGGCCGGAATGGCTGTTTTGGATCGGCGCACTTATCCTGGTCTTTTCGATGGTTGTTCCCGGCGCCTGGCAAATTCGCATCCGGCGACGACACGCCATGACACGCGCGGATCTCCGCGCCATCGTGCGGGCAACGGAAAATTTCTTCAACGAATACGGATATCCGCCCACCGCCTTGAGAAACGTGCCGGGCGGGGTTCGTTTCGGGGACGTACGTCCGAACGCGGAAGTACTCAATCCCCTGCGGGCCGTGGACGGACCCGGAAACGAGAATCACCGGGTGAATCCCAACCGTTTGGTCTTTTTGCGCGTTCCCGCGGTTGAACCGGGCCGGTCCGGCGTAAACGAACAAGGAGAGTTTCTCGACCCCTGGGGCCAACCGTATCAAATTGTCCTGGATACCGACCTGGAATACATCGTCCGGTTTCCACGCAGTATATACCGCCCGCTTGATGAGACCTCCGTAGCCGCCTGGTCCTACGGACCGGATCGAAAACCCGACAGTCCGGACGACATACTCTCATGGGAGCAACCGTAAAATCCAATAGCCCGGAGTCCGTGCCATGTCCTTGAGATCCATCTCCCTCCACGCGCCTCGGATCGCGGAACTGATTTCCACCGGCGCGGAACTGCTTAACGGCCGATCCGTCAACCGCCACGCCCGGACGCTCGGCGAACGACTGGGTCCGCTCGGCATACGGATCGTGCGCGACACAACGGTGCCGGACGATCTTGAACAACTGACCGACGCATTGAACGGCGCGCTGGACCGGGTCGATCTTGTCTTTGTGACCGGGGGTCTCGGTCCCACCGAAGATGATCTGACCCGGGACGCCGTGGCGGGCGTGCTGGGCCGTCGGGTCATCATGAGCGAGGACGCGCTCCGGCACGTGCGGGAACGCTATCAGAAATACGGACGCGCCATGGGCCCGGCCGGAGAACGCCAGGCGCAGATTGTGGAAGGCGCCGAGCCCCTGCCGAACCGGATCGGCGCCGCGCCGGGCGAACGGATCGAAGCCGGCGGCAAGACGCTCTTCCTGCTGCCCGGTCCGCCCGCCGAGCTGGAAACCCTGCTGGAAGATCATGTATTGCCGTGGCTGAGAAATACCCTGCGCGGCGTGGCGGAAGGCATCCCCGACCAAACCTATATCGTATGCGGACTGGGCGAGTCGGATATCGTGAATCGGTTTGAACAGGATGGATTTCCGCCGCCGGGTATCGCTGTGGCGTATTGCGCTTCGGCCGGCCGGGTGGAAATACGCCTGTCGCCCGGCGAACCGCGCGCTCCGTCCGCGTCCGGAGCGACCGCCCCATCCGACATACGGTGGGAGGCCATCCGCGCGCGCATCCGCGAACTGCTGGGCGAAAATCTTGTAGCGGAGGAGCGGATCGATATGCAGGAGGTCATCGGACGGCAATTACAGGAAGTGGGCCGGACGCTGGCCACGGCCGAATCCTGTACCGGCGGAATGCTGGGCGAACGGATCACGTCCGTCAGCGGGAGTTCCGCCTGGTATCGCGGCGGCCTCATTGCGTACGCGGACACGATGAAGATCGAATGGCTCGGGGTGTCGAAGAAGGATGTAGAGCGGGAGGGCGCGGTCAGCGAGACGGTGGCACAGCAGATGGCACGCGGAGTGCGGGAGCGGTTCGGGGCCGATTACGGCATCGGCATAACCGGAATCGCGGGACCGGCCGGCGGCACGCCGCAGAAGCCCGTCGGACGCGTGTACATCGCCTGCGCGGACGCCGGGCGGGCGATCGTAAAGTCGTTTGATTTTCCAGGCAACCGGACCCTGATCCGGGAACGCAGTTGTGCGGCGGCGATGGATATGTTGCGGAGATTCATGATGAAGAGGGAAGAGAGAACCACGGATGGACGCGGATAGAAACGGATGAGGGTAAGAACAGGAACCATGAACACGATCCGCACTTTCATAGCCCTCGACATCGGCGATGACATCCGGCGGGGTTTGGCGGAAGCGCAGAAGCGCCTGAAAACGATCGGCGCCCGCGTGAGTTGGGTCGCGCCGGATAAAATGCACCTGACCCTGCTCTTCCTCGGGGATACATTGGAGGAACAGGTTCCCCGTCTGTCAGCCATCCTGGACGGCGAGACCGGAAAATCGCCGCCGTTTACACTCAACGTTGCCGGGGCGGGCTGGTTCGGTTCCGAACGTTCGCCGCGCGTACTGTGGGCCGGCATCCCGGATCCGCCCGAACCGTTGATGACCCTGCAACAACGCATCCGCGAGGAAGTGAGCCGGCTGGAATATCCCCTCGAAATACGACCGTTCACTCCGCACCTGACGCTGGGCCGCGTACGGGGCCGCCGCAACGCGACCGCGTTGACATCCGCCCTCTCGTCTTATAAGAATAGCGCCTTCGGGCAGGTGACCATTGACCGGTTGATTCTTTTTAAGAGCGTCCTGGAACCTCAGGGTTCCCGATATGAAGTGTTGCATGAATCCATCCTGAAAGGAGAATAACATCATGGCAGGCAAATCGTCCAAAACGTCCGGCACGGAGGAAAAAGGGTTGCCGGCCCCGCTGAGCGCCGTTCTGGCCCAGATCCAGAAACAGTACGGCGACGGCGCCATCATGCGGCTGGGCGATGAGGAAACCAAGCGCGGGATCCAGTGTATTCCGACCGGGGCCCTGACCCTCGATCTCGCCCTCGGTATCGGGGGCGTTCCGCGCGGGCGCGTGATCGAAATCTACGGGCCGGAATCCTCGGGTAAAACAACCCTGGTCTCCCATATCATCGCCAATGCGCAGAAGAACGGCGGGTTGGCGGCGTTTATTGATGCCGAACACGCGTTGGATCCCCAGTACGCCGAAAAGATCGGCGTCAAACTGGACGAACTACTCGTGTCCCAGCCGGATTCCGGCGAAGAAGCGCTGAACATCGCCGAGACCCTGGTCAAGAGCAACACCCTGGATATCGTGGCCATCGACTCGGTGGCCGCGCTGGCGCCGCAGGCGGAACTGGACGGCGCCATGGGCGATTCGCATGTAGGGCTCCAGGCGCGCCTGATGTCACAGGCCCTGCGCAAATTGACGGCGGCCATCAACCGGTCCAAAACGGCCTGCATCTTCACCAACCAGATCCGGGAAAAGATCGGCGTTATGTTCGGGAGCCCGGAAACGACACCCGGCGGCCGCGCCCTAAAATTCTACGCCTCCGTCCGCATGGATATCCGGCGCATTGCCGCCATCAAGGATGGAACCGGCCGCGTCATCGGCAACCGCACACGCGTAAAAGTGGTCAAAAACAAAGTCGCCCCGCCGTTCGCCGAGGCGGAATTCGACATTCTGTACGCGGAAGGTATTTCCTGGACCGGCTCGATTCTCGACGCCGCCCTGCAACACAACCTCATCGAAAAACGGGGATCCTGGCTGTCCTTCGAGGGGGAACAGATCGGCCAGGGCCGTGACGCGGCGGTGGAAACGCTGAAGAACGATGCCGACCTGCAGCAGACGCTTATTGAGAAGATCAAGGAAGCGCACGCGGCGAGGAAGTAGGTGGGAGAGTTGTTGGAGATTCGAGATTTGTTATTGGGAAGAATGGGCCGCCGCTTTGCGGCGGGTGCTTGGTCCGTGGTCTCAAGAGTGTGTGCGACGCGACGGTGAAGATTTCAATATCCAATAGCCAACAAGGAATAACCAAGGATCAAATTTGGGAATTGGATATTCCTTGTTGGCTGTTGGGTGTTGCCCCCGGATATTTTGCATTCATTAGCCATTCGAAGTAGTTCTCGACAAAGTTCTCGAATGTAGTTTGGGGGGCGAAGCAGTTCTCGACAAAGCTCTCGCAGGCAGTTTAATGGGTCGGATCGATGAGGATTGCGATTAAGATTACGACAAGGATATGGAGAGTCGCTACCCGACACAAATGAATGCATAATGCATTCATTTGTTTGACTATGATATAAATTCAACTTATCCTGTTGGCATGAAGAACATGACCATTCGCGAGGTGCCGGACGATGTGTATGCGGTAATCTGCCGGGAGGCGAAAGAGAATCATCGCAGCATACAGGATCAGGTGCGTCATATTCTGGCCAAGGAGGCCCGGTTGCGCCACGGCGGAATGTTGAAGGCCATGCACCGTTGGCGGGAGCGCACGGCGGGGAGGGATTTGGGTGACACCGTGACCGACATACGGAAGGCGCGCAATCGAAAATGAATCTTTATGTTCTGGACGCTTCGGCCTGGATTCGGCTCTATTTGGCGGACGGCCCCGTTCCAGAGGGTCTGGACGACGCGGCCTCAAGCGTGGATCGCGGCGAATCCGGGTTTGTGGCGCCCGAACTGATTCTGGTGGAAACGGCGCATGCGTTGCATCGGAAATGCCGGCGCGGGGTATTAAGCCATTCGGAGCGCGACGCGCTCTGGCAGGACATGCGGCGAACCCGGATGGATCTGCTGCCGGCGATCGATCATATCGACCGGGCGACGGCACTGGCCGAGAAATATCATGTGACCGTATACGATGCCTTGTATCTGGCCGTGGCCGAACATGTGGGCGCGCCCCTGTTCACGGCGGATACCGCCTTGGCAAAAGCGGCCAGGTAAGAGGAAAGAAGTTATTGGAGATTGAAGACTGGGAAGAAAGGACCGCCGCTTCGCGGCGGGTGCCTGGTCCCTCGTCTTTGGTCGACCGAGATTAAGATTATGATTAGGATAAAGACACCCGACACCCTTCATCCCAATAACCATTCCCAATGACCTCCAATGAAATCAGGCAATCGTTCATGGACTTCTTCAAGTCCAAAGGACACGAGATCGTACCCAGCTCGCCGTTGGTATTGCCGACGGATCCCACCCTGCTCTTCGCCAATGCGGGCATGAACCAGTTCAAGGACATTTTCCTCGGCGTCCGCGAAAGTGCATCGACGCGGGTCGCCAATACCCAGAAATGCATCCGCGTAAGCGGCAAACACAACGACCTCGAAGAGGTGGGGCTCGACACCTATCACCACACTTTTTTCGAAATGCTCGGTAATTGGTCCTTTGGCGACTACAACAAGCGCGAGGCCATTGCATGGGCCTGGGAACTGTTGACGGAAGTCTGGAATCTTCCGAAAGAGCGGCTCTGGGCTACGGTGTATTACAACGACAAGGAAGCCGAATCACTGTGGCGTGAAGTGACCGATATCAATCCCGCTCATATCCTGCACTTTGATGAGAAAGACAACTTCTGGGAGATGGGGGAAACCGGACCGTGCGGCCCCTGCTCGGAAATTCATATCGACCTGACCGAACATGGATGCACCGCCGATATGGTCAACGCGGGAACACCGGAGGTGATCGAGCTCTGGAACCTTGTATTCATTCAACACAACCGCAAACCCGACGGATCCCTCGAGGACCTCCCCTCCAAACACGTCGATACCGGCATGGGCTTCGAACGACTGGTCGCGGTGCTACAGGGAAAGAAATCCAATTATGACACGGATCTTTTCACCCCGCTGATCGATAGACTCAACCAGATGACGGGTCGTGAGTACCGGGACGAAGACGCCGTGGCGATGCGGGTAATCGCGGATCATGTCCGTGCGCTCTCCTTCGCCATCGCCGACGGAATACTGCCTTCCAACGAGGGCCGGGGCTACGTGTTGCGGCGCCTGTTGCGCCGGGCGGTCCGGTACGGACGCCAACTGGGCTTAACGGAGCCCTTCATGGGAGAGCTGTTCCCCATCCTGGACGACCGGATGAGCGAGGTCTTTCCCGAAGTGCATCAACATCGGGACCGGATCCTGCGCGCCCTGCGTGCCGAAGAGGAAAGCTTCGCGGATACGCTTGACCGGGGTCTCTCTCTATTTGATGAGGTGGTATCGGACCTACAGCAGAACCGGCAAACGGTGTTTCCGGGCGATGCGGCATTCAAGTTATATGATACTTACGGCTTCCCGCTTGACCTGACGGAGTTGATGGCGGCCGAACACCATATGACGGTGGATCGCGAACAGTTTGACGCCCTGATGGAGCAACAACGCGAACGGGCCCGGAAGGACCGGAAACAAGCCGTAATGGAAACGGAAATGCAAGTCGTCGCAGACCTGGCCGGAAAAGGCGTCCGTTCCGGCTTCGATGGATACCGCGTGCTGGAGCGGGAATCGAACGTGACGGCGCTGATTTCCGACGGAGCCCTGCGTGATGAACTGACCGAAGGCATGGCCGGGGAAATCGTACTCGATGAAACGCCTTTTTATGCGGAATCGGGCGGACAGGTGGGCGACCAGGGCATGATTCGCGGGCCGTCGGGTGAATTCGAGGTGATCGATACGCAACGTCCCGTGGCGGGCATCATCCTGCACATCGGACGGGTGATCCAGGGTCGCATGGCCGGCAGAGACCGGGTAGCCGCCGGTGTGGATGCCGAACGGCGACGGCACCTCGCCATTCATCACACCGCCACCCATTTGATGAACGCCGCGCTGCGCGATACCGTCAGCGCCTCGGCCCGGCAGGCCGGTTCGCTTGTGGCGCCCGACCGGTTGCGGTTCGACTTCACGCATTACGAAGCGGTCCCCGGGCATTTACTCGAAGCCGTCGAGCGAAAGGTGAACGCCTGGATCATGGATGACTGGGAAGTGCGCGACTACGAGATCCCGTTCAAGGACGTGCCCGGTTCGGACATTATCGCGGTATTTGATGAAAAATACGGGGACATCGTTCGGGTGGTGGATATCGGCGGTTTCAGCAAGGAGTTATGCGGAGGCACACACGTAATGGAAACCGGACGCCTGGGTTTGTTCCGGATCATGTCCGAGAGTTCGGTGGCTTCGGGTATCCGGAGAGTTGAGGCGGTCTGCGGGTGGCCCGCCTATGAATGGACCCGCCGGGAACACGGACTGGTCCAGGGGCTGGCACGAAGATTCAGCGCACCGCCCGAAGAACTGATCCGGCGCATCGACGCCCTGATCCAGCAGAACAAGAAACTTGAGAAGGAATCGAAAAAGAAAACGGCTTCCAACATTGCGGAGACGGCGGCTTCCCTCCTCGACCATCCGCAAACGGTCGCGGGGGTCCCCTTGATCGCTGAAGTCGTGGAGGGCCAGAATATCGAAGCGCTGCGCCAGATGATGGACCACCTGCGGTCCTCACTGAAATCAGGGGTGGTGGTGCTGGGCAGCGCGGCCGACGGAAAGGCCGGCTTTGTCGCATCCGTCAGCGATGATCTCGTTTCGCGCGGCTTTCACGCCGGGAAATTAATCAAGCAGGTAGCCGGGATCGCCGGCGGAGGGGGAGGCGGCCAACCCCACAAAGCACAGGCCGGCGGCAAGGATCCTTCCAAGGTGCCGGACGCCATCGCCGCCGTGCCGAAATTTCTGGCGGGGCCATAACGGGAGTTCAACGGGGCCCTCCCCCGCGCCGTCTTATTTCCCCTCATACCCGTCCGGGTGCGCCTGATGCCATTTCCACGCATGTTCTATAATGGTGCGCAGTTCCGGATATGCCGGTTTCCATCCGAGCTCGTTCCGGGCCTTATCGGCCGCCGCCACCAACCGGGCCGGATCGCCGGGACGACGCGGCGCGACTTCCGCCGGAATGGGATGTCCCGTCACTTCGCGCGCCACATCGATGACTTCCTTGACGGAATACCCCATGCCGTTTCCAAGGTTAAAAGCGCCGGCCCCTCCCTTGGTAACCGCCTGGATATGCGCTTGCGCCAGGTCCACGATATGAATGTAGTCGCGGATACACGAACCATCCGGTGTGTCGTAGTCATCGCCGAAAATCATGATCTTGCCCCGTTTCCCGAGCGCCACGGACAACACCAGGGGAATGAGATGGGTTTCGGGATGATGGTCCTCGCCGAACGCTTCGGTAGCGCCCGCCGCATTGAAATAACGGAGAAAGACGGGTTCAAGATTGTGCCGATCCCGGGCCCAAAGAAGAATCTTCTCAAGCATCAGCTTGGATTCACCATAAGGATTCGTAGGATTCTGCGGTGTCTCTTCGGTCATGGGGATGACGTCCGGCGCCCCGTACGTCGCGCAGGTGGAGGAAAAAATGATTTTCTGAACGCCGACCGCGCTCATGGCCTCGACCAGATAGATGCCGCCGACCACGTTGTTGTGGAAATACAGCATCGGGTCTTCCATGGATTCGCCCACCAGCGCGTAGGCCGCGAAATGCATGACGGCATCCGGCTGGACCGACATCATGGCGTCATGAATGCTTTCGCGTTCACGCAAATCACCCGCCAGAAACGATGCCCGCGAATCAACCGCTTCACGATGTCCCAACTCCAGGTTGTCGAACACCACCACTTCATGGCCTTCGTCCAGGAGTAATTGCGTGGTGATACTCCCGATGTAACCGGCTCCGCCCGTGACCAATAGTTTCATGCTGTATGAAGACCGAAAAGAGAGGAACGCCCTGACCTAGGGTGTATCGCCCTCTCCCTCCTCCTCCGGATCCTCCTCTTCCCCGGAATCGTTCTCTTCCCCGGAATCATCCGGGTTTTCCTCCGCTTCCTCTGATGCCGATTGCGCCTGTTTCAATGCCCAGGTCATATCTTCGGCCTTTTCCCACACCGCTTCGCTTACATGAATGGGACAATTCTGCTGGAGGGCAATGGCGATGGAATCACTCGGTCGCGCATCGAGCTCCACGACGTTCCGGCCCAATTCATTTTCCTGGAACAAATAGAGGCGGGCGAAATACGTGTCGTCCTTGAGATCGTTGATCACCACCTTCTGCACACGCACATCAAGGCCGGCAAAAATATTGGCGATCAGATCATGCGTTAACGGCCGGGGTTTCTTGACGCCGTGTATAAACATCGTAATCGCCGCGGCCACGCTGTGATCGACGAAAATAGCGATGACTTTACTGCCGTTGCTGAGAAACACCCCGCACCCACTGGGCGTCGGAATGATCCCTTTTACCGTTACCTGTATTTCTTTGTGGCTGTTCGTCATATCCGCACCATCGCCACTCTACAATCCGTCCGCCGTCAAGGCAAACAGGTTCTTGGTTATGAAGCGCCGGACGCCGGAGTCCCGTATCCGGCGCGATGGGTCGTGCCCGGTCCGTCGCGTCAGACGTCCCGCGCGAGCCAATAGGCCATGAAGAAAATGAAGATCAACAATCCGGCGGATGCCAGTGCGTCCATGTCAGGTCCCCTTCGTTGTTTCCGTCTTGCCGTTATGACCGTCCCGGGGTGAAAACCGGAACTCCCCGTCGGTCGCGGAATCCACATCGACCACCACGGTCTCCCCTTCCCGAAGGGTTCCCTTCAACAGCTGCGTGGCCAGCGCGTTAATGACCTTGCGCTGGATCAGGCGTTTCAGCGGACGGGCGCCGTACGCGGGATCGTATCCCTGCCGCGCCAAAGATTCCTTGGCCGCTTCCGTAAGATCCAGGGCGATATTCTTCGGGTCGAGATACTTCTGCATGGAGCCCAACTGTACGTCGACGATCTGCTTGATCCCTTCCCGTGTGAGGCTGTGGAAGATAATGATCTCGTCCACGCGGTTCAGGAATTCCGGACGAAAATGACTGCGCATCATTTCAAAGACGCGGTTCTCCATTTCGTCGTATTCCGGGTCGCCCGGTTTGGCGTCCGGATGCTTCTCCAACGCCTCCAGGATATAATGCCCCCCGATATTGGAGGTCATAATCACCATGGTATTGGAAAAATTCACCGTGCGCCCCTGGCCGTCCGTGAGCCGTCCGTCGTCCAGGATTTGCAACAGCACGTTGAACACATCGGCGTGGGCCTTTTCAATCTCATCAAACAAGATGACCGAATACGGCTTTCGCCGAACGTGCTCGGTAAGATAACCGCCCTCTTCGTAGCCGACATAGCCGGGCGGGGCGCCGATCAAACGGCTCACGGTGTGTTTTTCCATGAATTCGGACATATCGATCCGGATCATGTTGTGTTCGTCGTCGAACAGGAACTCCGCCAGCGCGCGCGCCAGCTCGGTCTTGCCGACGCCGGTGGGCCCCATAAAGATGAACGAACCGATCGGCCGATTCGGATCCTGCAGACCCGATCGCGCCCGGCGCACAGCATTGGACACCTCGACAACGGCTTCGTCCTGACCGATCACCCGCTTGCGAAGCCGATCCTCCATGTGCAGAAGTTTCTCCTTTTCGCCTTCGAGAAGGCGGCTCACCGGTATGTGCGTCCAAGTCGATACGACGGTCGCAATATCCTCCGCGTCAACCTCCTCCTTGAGCATCTGGCTTTCCTTTTGAAGTTCGGCCAGTCTCTTCTGCGCTTCCTTTATCTGTTTTTCCGTTTTGGGGATGCGGTCGTACATAATCTGGGCGGCCCGCTCGAGTTCGTTGTTCCGTTTGGCGGCCTCTTCCTCGTTACGCAGAAGATCCAGGGCTTCGGTCAGGCTTCGGATTTCGGAAATCAAATCCTTTTCCTGTTGCCAGTGATGCTTCATGCGGTTGCTCTCCTCCCGCAAATCCGCCAACTCCCTTTCGACGCCGGCCAGGTGCTCTTTGGAGGAGGCGTCCTTCTCCTTGCGCAGCGCTTCCCGTTCGATTTCCAACTGCATGATCCGGCGTTCCACTTCGTCAATCTCCGTCGGCATGCTGTCGATCTCAATGCGCAGACGGCTGGCCGCCTCGTCTACGAGATCGATCGCCTTGTCGGGCAAAAAACGGTCGCTGATGTATCGGTGCGACAGGGTGGCCGCGGCCACCAGCGCGGCATCCTGTATCCGCACGCCATGATGCACCTCGTAGCGCTCGCGCAACCCGCGCAGAATGGCGATGGTGTCCTCGACCGTGGGCTCGTCCACCATGACCGGCTGGAACCGACGCTCCAGCGCCGCATCCTTTTCCACGTGTTTCCGATACTCGTCCAACGTCGTGGCGCCGACGCATCGTAATTCACCGCGGGCCAATGGCGGTTTGATCATATTGGAAGCATCCACGGCGCCTTCCGCGCCGCCCGCCCCCACCAGCGTGTGCAATTCGTCGATGAACAGAATAATGCGGCCCTCGGATTCGGTCACCTCCTTCAGAAAGGCCTTGAATCGATCCTCGAATTCCCCCCGGTATTTCGCGCCCGCTATCATGGCGCCCAGATCCAGCGTCACCACGTTCTTATCCTTGAGGGATTCGGGTACATCGCCGGCCACGATCCGCCGGGCCAATCCTTCGGCAATGGCCGTCTTCCCCACCCCGGGTTCACCAATCAATACGGGGTTGTTCTTGGTGCGGCGGGACAGCACCTGGATCACACGCCGGATTTCCGTATCGCGTCCGATGACGGGATCGAGCTTGCCCTGGCGGGCCGCCTCCGTCAGGTCCCGTCCGTATTTCTTCATGGCCTCGTATTTGTCTTCGGGCGACGGATCGGTTACCCGTTGACGGCCCCGCACGGCAGCGAGCGCCTTGAGCACGGCGTCCGGGGACAAACCCAGTTCGCGGGCGATGTCGGCCACCGCCGTTCCTTTCGCTTCGATGGACGCCAGAAACAGGTGCTCGGTGCTGACGTACTCATCCTTCATTTTCTGGGCGCGGTCATACGCCTGGTCCAATACCTGTTTGAGCTTCCGGGAGATGTATCGTTCCGACGCCGCGCCCTCCACCGTCGGCCGGGACTTGAGTGCGTCCTCCAAACGGCCGCGCAATGCGTCGCGCGATACGCCCAGACGGCTCAACAGCGGCCCGACCACACCCTCTTCCTGGTCAATCAACGCCAGGGCCAAATGCTCCACGTCCACTTCCGTGTGCCGTTTCTGTTCCGCCAGCCGTTGCGCGTGATGCAAGGCTTCCTGCGATTTAATCGTTAATCGATCCATTTGCATTTGTGTATCCCCCCCAACCATCATGAATCCGGGGCAATATAATACATCACGCGGCGCGGGACAAGATCAGGAGCGGGATGGGTGTCGCGTGTCGGGTGTCGGGTGTCGCGTGTCGGGTGTCGGGTGGAGGGCGGATGGTTTCGGGTTTTGGGTTTTGGGTTTTTAAATCCTAATCTTAATCTTAATCCTAATCATACTGTCGCCCCTTCGGGGCTTTTGTTTTTTTTCGCTTTTTCCCGGCGCTTACGCGCCGGGCTACAGAATTCCGCCCCTTCGGGGATCCATACACTTTCTCTAAACACCTACTCAAGAAATCCCGTATCGGGTGGCGCGCATCCCGCATCGCGTATCCCGTATCTCGTTTCGCGTGCCTTCATCTTTGTCGTAATCCTTGTTTTTCGGATTACGACTACGGCGACGACTACGGATAACGATTAAAGAGACCAAGGACGAAGCACCAAGCACGCCGCCACAGGCGGCCGTCCTTGCGTCCATTCTTCTTCAGCCTTCCATACCCACGGCTTCCAGCGCGCGTTTCCGGGCTTTCGCATGATCGACCATCGGATGGGGATACGTCGTCCCGAGTTCGACGCCGGCCTTCCGCAGCACGTCTTCGGGCGCCTCCCACGGCTTGTGGATCCAGCGGTCAGGCATTCTTTCCAATTCCGGAACCCAACGGCGCACATAGGTTCCTTCGGGATCGAATTTTCCGCCCTGGAGCACCGGATTGAAAATCCGAAAATAGGGCGCGGCATCGGCTCCGCACCCCGCGGTCCACTGCCAGCCGAGTGTGTTGTCGGCAAGATCCGCATCGACCAGCGTATCCCAGAACCAGCGCGCGCCGGCCGTCCATGAAATCAGCAGGTCCTTGACCAGGAACGACGCCGCAATCATGCGCACCCGGTTGTGCATCCAACCCGTCCGCCACAACTCGCGCAGACCGGCATCCACAATCGGGTATCCCGTCCGTCCTTCCTGCCACGCCTTGATTCCGGCCGGATCGGATCGCCAGGGAAAATCGTTGAATTCTTCACGCAAGGGCCGGTCGGACGTATGCGGAAAGTGAAACAGCAGATGATAAGCGAACTCGCGCCAGCCCAGCTCCCGCAGAAAGGTTTCCGCCGACCGGATTCGCCCTTTCTGCCGGCCCTCCGCGGCCGCCGCCTGTACGGCGTGCCAGATTTGAGCGGGGCCGATTTCCCCGAAATGCAGGTGCGGGGAAAGACGGGACGTTCCGGATAGGCCGGGCTGATCACGCGCCGGTTCGTAGTCGGCCAGACCTTTTTTTACAAAAGTCCGGAGACGCTGTTTCGCACCCCGTTCGCCGGGTGTCCATGCCTTGTACAGTCCATCGTCCCACCCGATCTTCGGCAAGAGCCCGAGTGAATCAAGCGAGACCGTGCGGAGCCGGGCTTTCGGGAACGGGATCTCCCGCGGCGCCGGCACCGGTTCGGACGGTTCTTTCCGGGAACCGCAATACCTCCAAAAGGGGGTAAACACCTGGAATGGCCTCCCGGATTTGTTGGCGATGGTCCACGGCTCAAACAACAGGGCGCTATTGAACGTCTCCACCCTGATACCCGTATCGCGGAGCGTGGATTTGATCCGGCGATCGCGATGTAGAACCGCAGGTTCATAAAGCCGGTTCCAAAAGACGGCGGTCGCCCCGGTTTCCCTTATCAACAGGCGCAGGACCCGCTCGCTCGAACCCGATCGAACGATCAAACGAGATCCCTTTTTGTCGAGCGCCTCCGCCAGCGCCACTAGAGAATGGTGAAGCCACCAGCGGGACGCCGCGCCGGGCGGCCATGGTTCTTCCTCGTCGGGGGCCCATATGAAGACAGGGATTACCGGGCCGCCTTGTTGCAGGGCGGCGCGCAGGGCGGGATTGTCGGCCAGCCGAAAATCCCGCCGGAACCAGAGAATGGAGGCGGCTTGTTTATGGTGTGTACTCATGGCGGCCGTATCACCCCCACCCAATCAATTCTTCAACACAAACCGTTCCGGGCAGGGCAAGGGGCGGTTGAGGCGGCGTTCGCGCTGTTCGGGGGTCTCCATGGCCATCATCTCCATCACCCAGTCATGGTATTGATCCATGGTGAGACGGGGGGACGGAGGATGAGGTCCCGCGAGGCGCGAAAAATCCAAATCCGGCACCTTAACCCCGGGATTGGATTCGCATCCTGACTTTTTCGTACCCATCGACGCCTCCGAACTTTATGCATGTTGCACGAAATCCTTCGTCCTCTACGTCAACATCATTTTGTTCACACATCGAGACAATATCAAGCAAATCCTTGTTTTCGCGTCTCGGATTGTTCTTCAGGGCATGCAACTTCATGGCGATCAAATGCATCATGGCCGGGACAAGCAAGGATCGCCCCGTAAATTTCACAGTGGCGGCTTCCGCCAGCAACTTAGAGAATGTTTCTTCATCCAGGAGCATGAGATCGATATCCGGCAGCCGCCGGCTTTCATGACGCAATCGCGTGAAGCTGGACATGTTCTCGATGTCCTCGTAGCCGTGCCGCTTCATCAGCGGCAGCACCCTCGGCAAATCCGCCTCGTGTATGGCCACGTCAATATCCACCGTATGTCGGCTTTCGGCATATTGATTCACCGCATGGCCGCCGACCAGCAGGTACCGGATGGAGGCCCTTTCGAATTCGTCGGCGATAATCTCAAACGGGCTTTGCATGGTGCGTCATCATGTCCGGCCTTCTTCCAGTTGCTTCAGCCGCTTCTCAAGTTCGGCGATCTGCTCCTTCATTTTCGGCAGGCGGGCGATGTAGGCATGTTTCTTACGGGCCTCGTTGTGCGGCATGGCCGGGTAATCGGAGTAGAACGCGCCCGCGGGCACATCCTTGGTGACCCCGCCGCGCGCCGCCACCACCGCACCGTCGCCGATCACGATATGACCGGCCACGCCGGCCTGTCCCGCCAGGATGGCGTGTTTTCCCACGCGCGTACTGCCGGAGATTCCGACCTGCGACACGATTACGGCGTGATCCCCGATGACCACGTTGTGCGCGATCTGGACCAGGTTGTCGATCTTGACGCCGTTCCCAATCACGGTTTTCCCGAACCGGGCCCGGTCGATGGTCACACACGCGCCGATCTCGACATCGTTACCGATCTCGACAATGCCGATCTGCGGAATCTTGGTGCGTACGCCCTTCCCATCCACGGTGTAGCCGAATCCGTCACTGCCGATAACGGCGCCGTTATGAATGATCACGCGATCCCCGATCCGCGTATGTTCGCGGATGGAGACCTGCGGATAGATCCGGGCTTCGACACCGATCCGGGTCTCCGGACCGATGTAGGCGCACGGATGGACCACGCTCCGGTCGCCCAGGTGGACACCGGACTCCACCACCGAAAGAGCGCCGATCCGTACATCCGCGCCGAGCTGGACGTCTTCGGCAATTACAGCAGAGGGATGGATGCCGGGCGGGGGCTCGTACGCAGGCGGGGCGAACCACCGGGCCACTTCGGCAAAGGCCGCGTCCGGATCCTCCACGCGAAGCACGGCGGCACCGGTGGCTTGATTCCAGTCTCTCGGAACCAGAATGGCGGAAGCGTTTGTGTCCCGGGCCGCCGCCGCGTAACGCTTATTGGCCAAAAACGTGAGGTCGCCTTCCGAAGCATCCCGGATACCGGCAATTCCCATGATCATGCGGGATTCGTCTCCCTCGCACGTGGTACCCAGCCGATCCGCAATCTCGCTGAGTTTCATGGCAGAAGCCGCTACGCTCATGAATTATTGGTCCTTGTTGAGGATGGAAATAATGGCGTCGGATATATCAATCCGGGCATCCACATAGAGGACAATTTCCACGGCATTGAGGCTCTGACCGGAAGAGTCGATGACTACGTGATATCCCTCATTCCGGGCATAGGTGCGGATCACTTCCTGTATTTCCTCCACGAGCCGGCTCCGCATGCGGCGCCCCTGGTCCTCAAGCTGTTTCCGGCGGGATTGATCAAAGCGCTGTATTCGATTTTCGAAATCCCGAATATCGACCAGCATGTCCTCGGCCTCCGCCCGGCGGCGTGACCGGACGTCCTCGCTTAACGCGGCGTTCTGGGCATCCTCACGGGCCTGGGAAAACGCCTCCTGCAGGGCTTCGTATTCCCCGACCATGCGTCTGCGTTCCTCGTTGAATTCATCGGCCTGTTCTCTCAACCGTTCATCGGCAAGTCCGGTCTTGTAAAACTCGTTGAATATGTAGTCGAGATCCACAAACGCCAAGCGGTGGTCCTGTGCCGGGGCGGTCAGGGCCACGCCGCATACCAAAACCGCGGCGACGGCCCATACCAGCGAAGTTGTTCTTGTCATCATGGGCTTGCGCTCCTTTTTGGGAAACCAATTGTTCGGTGTACTATACTGATGCCGCCCGTCGATTACAAATCATGATCAGAATACATGTCCGATCATGAAACTGAACCGCCCGGATTTGCGTTTATTGAACTCGTCGTATTCGATGGGCCATGCATAGTCAAAGCGCATTGGAAATCCGGGAATATCCAGGCGAATCCCGATCCCCGCGGCCGAATTGAGGTCGTTCAAATCCACTTCGTAGGCCTCGGGCCAAACCATGCCGATGTCATAAAATGTCGCGGCACGCACATTCTGTACGACCGGTACGGTATATTCGGCACTGAGGAAACCGGCGGTCCGACCGCCGATGGGTTCGCCGAATTCGTCTTTCGGTCCCACGTCCCGGAACCGGAAACCACGGACATCACGCGGCCCGCCCACAAACAGCCGGTCGAAGATCGGCACGCGTTCGGAGTCGCCGTAGCGCTCAACCACACCCGCCCAGCCGCGAACGCTGAAGACATGATTCCACCACAGGGGGACATACTGCGCCGTGCGGGCTTCCGCGGAATAGATGTCCGTATCGCCCTGAAACGGGCCGCCCGCCAGCGTAAACGACAGCGAGCTGCGATTGCCGCGCGTGGGGATGAAGAAGCTGTCCCGGGAATCATGTATCAATGAAAGAGTAACGGCACTCTTGGTGCGCCGGCCTTCCTCGTCCCGAATGATTTGCGATGCGCCGGCGGACACATTTCGGATGGTGATTTCATCAAAACCATAGGCGATTTTTACGCGGTTGTGCGTGCCCAGGGCGCGGCCCAATCCGATGCGGCCTCCAAATTCAAGTTGATCATAGTCACGGCTCAAGTAGCGTTTATCGCTACGATAAAAATCCACTTCCAGTGACAGACGCCGATCCAGGAACCACGGTTCCACAAAGGAGACATCAATATCCGAACGCCGGGAACCCAACTGCGCATAGATTCGGGCCCGCTGTCCGCCGCCCGTGAAATAGGGCCATCCAAAAAGATCGAAATTATTCTGGGCGATTTCGACGAACCCGATGACGTTATCGATGCTGGAAAAACCGGCGCCGGCCATCAATTGACCGGTGCGAGCTTCCTGCACCTCAAAGGCCAGGTCGTAGGTATCCGGCTTGTGTGTCGTTTCCGGTACCGCTCGGACCATCTCGAAATACCCCATATTGCGAAGACGCGTTTCGCTTCTCCGCACACGGACGGCGTCGAATATATCTCCGGGATAAATAGCCAATTCACGGCGGATTACCTTGTCTTTGGTCCGCGTGTTGCCCCGAATGCGGATATCCCGGATATACGCCAATTCCCCCTCCCGAACCTCGTAGCGGACATCCACCACGGCCTCCTCGGGATCGGGCGTTAATTGATCCCGCACCAGGGTTTGGTAATAACCCCGGCTTCCGTAATAATCCTGAACGGCCTGGCGCGAAGCGGCAATGGCCGACAGGGATGCCGTGTCACCCGGCTCCAGGCGCACCGTCTGCCGCACATCCTCCACGGGGAATACCTCGACGCCTTCAAGCTCAACCCGGCCGACCCGGTATTCCGGACCCTCTTCAACGGGGATCACGATATCAACCAGCCGCCTGCGGCGTTTCTGGACCCGGGGATCGCCGATCCGTACGTCCAGATATCCTTCGTCCATGTAGACATGCCGCAGGGTTTCGCGATCCATGGCCAGATCATAAGGATCATAAAGGTTCCGTTTGGTGATCCGGGCCCATGGCCGCCAGGCCTTCTGGCTCATCACGCGCCTCAGCGTCCGCGACCGGATCGCGTCGTTTCCCTCAAACCGAATACGACGCACACCGGCGCGTGGCCCTTCCGTGACAAGAATGTGCACGTGCGCAAGCCCGGTCTCCTGGTCCACGTCAATGGTCCACGCCAGGGACGGATCCGTGTAGTATCGTTTCCGGTAGTGCTCCTCCACCGCCT
>SLKG01000161.1 GCA_007134735.1 Kiritimatiellia bacterium | reverse complement strand
GTCTTTCGCATCCTCGGCATTGTGCACCATGCCGAAGATTAACCCATAGATGCGCTGATGATACATCTGCACCAGTTCTCCAAAAGCGCGCTCGTCGCCCTGTCGGGCCTTCTCCACCAAGGCCCCCACATCCTTCTCGGGTGTCTTTGTGCTCATGAATTAGACGATGGTATCGCGTATATATTCATCCGTTCTTACGCATGCTCCGGCCGACGGGCTTCCCAGCCGTATATATGATATTCCCACTCTACCCGGTCCGGACGCAGGGTCACGACCCCGTACCCTTCCCGTGTGCCATGCCAGGCGCCTCTCCACCAACGTCCGCATATCGCGCCACCGGTGATGAACGAGGTATTGCGCCATCGCAACCACTCGTCCACATGCAAATGACCCTGCAACACCAGGACAAGATTTCGACCCTGAAACAGGCTCAGAACATCGCGGTTATTGACAATCACCCGATTGGGCGGAGCGGATGCCTGGATTCCCTCGGTAGCCTGAAAGAAGCCGGTCAACAAGGGAACATGCGTGGCCAGCACAATCGGTATTTCAACGGGAAGAGAGGCCAGGTCTTCTTTCAGCCATTCCATTTGTTCGTCATCGATGTAACCCCAGTACCGATGCTTGTCACCGCGACGCACATCAATGGAATCCAGAACGACAAAATGATATCCCACGGCATCGAACGAGTAGTATGATCGGTTCAAGCCCAAGTGTCTGAGGTATTCCCGGCGGGGTTCCGGACTCGGCGGTGAGCCGTCATCCGGATCCGCGCCGACGAGATCATGATTGCCTATCACGGGCCGAATTTCCGGCTTCAGGGCGCGATGCATCCGCATATAGGCATCCCAGCGCGGCGCCATCGCTTCGGACGTGGATTCAAAACCTTCCGTGATGAGATCCCCCCCGGCCACCGCCAGGTCCGCGCCCTGCGCGTTGATGGATTCCGCGGCCATGGCTAGAGCCTGCGGCGTTTCCCACTCCACGCGGCTGTGCGGATCAGTATAGAAAATAAAGCGAAGTGCGCCTCGTTCCGAGCCGCGCGCCGCCCAGGACCTCTTTATGGGAATGGGCATCGACCACGCCACACCGCCGGCCGCGGCGACCTTCAGAAATGTTCGGCGTGTGTATCGATTGCCTTGTTGCATTATGGTCACTCCCGCCATACCGGCACCGCCTCCCTGCTGGAGCAGGGAGCTATAAAGATTCCGCGCATCGGTCTTCCCCTGTCCTTGTGGCGCCCTGCTCCAGCAGGGCGTTATTTCAGGCAACCCACGTTCAGTCGATTTGATCCGTTTTTCGGCCAGGGGAACGCCCGGCCCACCCAGTAGCTCTAATAATACTCCCGTTGCCCATAATACCAATTCACCGCCTGCAACACCAGCACGCCGACCAGGATCGCCATCCACAATTCCCATTCGCGCCACCGTGTAATCAGGTGCGCACTGACCGCGCTGACATACGGATAATCCGGGATTTGATGATCCCGCAGGTATTGCACGTAGGATTCATCCATCAGATAGCGTGAATGTTCCAAGGTGACCGGAAAATGATCCTGCATGATCCGATGTTCCCGATAGGCCACCGTGACGGCGTAAGCGAATTCGGGGTCGCCGGGTTCATGGGCCCGCGCCTCGCCCCGATACCGGTCTCTCCGGAACACGCGGACCCGCATTTCATGCGCGAGGGCATCAACATACGGCGTGATTGTTTCCAGGAACTCTGGATAGCGCCTCGGATCATGCCAACGGTTGATGATGGCGGCCGCTTCCGGACCCCGTACGCGATCCACTTCCTTCAGCTGTTCAGGTGAAAAACGGGAAAAGAAAACGCCGATCTCCGGATCGACATGGCGATACCCGTATTCGGCCATGACACTGGGATTGTTTTGCAGGAACGACAGGAAAGGAACGCGTTCGGCATACCACTCCGCGCGTTCGTGCGTATTCGAAAGGCAGATTCCCAACAACAGCAGTTGTGCGGTCCCGAGACGACAGGTCATGCGAGGGCCCCGGGCGCCGGGCCGGCCGCCGATGATCCTCGGACGGATACCCAACAGAATGCCCGCCTGCACCAGGATGGCCGACCCTCCGTTGATCCAGATATCCCGAAAGTCAAAATACCGTCGCGGCGTCATCCACTGAACCATTTCGTCCACCGTACCCGTGACACTGCAAATAAGAACGGCCACCAGATAGATGGAAGGATCGCGAATCCGATGCGTCAGAGCCCGATACACCAGCAGGCTCAAGATCCCGTACTGAATGAAATGAAGTGCCTCCTCCGGATTACGACGCAGTTGCCATGTCCAATACAGAAACACGGCGGCAATGGCGATCAGCCACGCCGCGTTTCCGACCGGAATGGATTCCCGGCTATACAGGAGATAGGCCAGGGCAACCAGCACAAAGACCGCTATGTATACCGCAACAACCCAAAGGAACAGCTCGCGTCCCCATCGTTCGTCCACAAAGCCCTGGATTGCGCGAGCCAGCGGGATTACGGCGAATATGGAGGCCGTCCAGATCGCGGCCACGATCCATGACGTGCGTTCTTGTTCTTTGGGCGGTTGAAGAAACATCTTCACACTCCATCACGAATAGTGAAAACCATAACACAGCGGTGACGCGGAATAAAGCATGTGTAGGGTGATCCAATTGGAGAGCGAAGCTTTTACCCCGAAGTGTGCGTTGCGCTCTACTTCAGGGCCTACTGAGCCGAGAAGAAAACAAGGCGTGAGGGTCGATCCCGGCTCGGCGGGAGCCTCGCCCTCCATCCCCGCGAAAACCGTTTATCACCATGCAGCCTTTTCCGCGTGCCCCAAGCGATTTTAATGAGTCCGCTTCGACTCGAGTGTCAAATCGCGCATGCGGGTGACGATTTCCGGCGTGACCTGATTCCATGTGAATCGCCACTGCCAGTTCCCGCCCGGCCGGCCCGGTACATTCATGCGCGCCTTTGAATCCAGACCCAGTAGATCCTGCATCGGGAGTACCGCCATATTGGCATTGGATTGCAGGGCCAATCGGATCATATCCCAGTGAATTTCATGTCCATCCGTGCCCAGATAATCCAGGATCATCTGGCGTTCCCGTTCTATTTCTTCGTGCGTTCGTGTGCTGCCATCACCCGCTTTGCTCCAGAACCAGCCGACGGTAGTGTCGTTGTCGTGTGTGCCGGTGTACACAACGCAATTGGGCGGGTAATTTTCCGGACGATAATCGTGCGCCTTGCCATCGTTACCAAAGGCAAATTGCAGAACACGCATACCGGGAAAATGAAACTTGTCGCGAAGCGCCTCAACCGGCGGCGTGATGATTCCTAGATCCTCGGCAATAATGGGAAGCGGGCCCAACTGCTTGATCATTTCATCGAACAAGGCCTCGCCCGGCCCCGGAATCCACCGTCCGTTGATCGCGGTCTTCTCATGCGCGGGTATTTCCCAATACGCTTCGAATCCACGGAAATGATCTATACGCACGATATCGTACAATTCGAACACTTTTCTCATGCGTGCTATCCACCAGGCAAAGTCCTGGTTCCGATGGACATCCCAGCGGTACAGCGGGTTCCCCCACAATTGCCCCGTGGCGCTGAAGTAATCGGGCGGCACCCCTGCGACGACGATGGGCTGACCTTCCGCATCCACAAAAAATAGTTCCGGATTCGCCCAGACATCCGCGCTGTCATGCGCTACAAAAATCGGGATATCACCGATAATGCGAATGCCTTTCTTGTGCGCATAATGTTGCAGACGGGTCCATTGATCGAAGAAGAGATACTGCAGGATTTTGACGTTTCGGATGGATGTACCGTATTGACGCCGGGCCCGATTCAATGCCGCCGGTTCACGTTGCGCCAATTCCTTCGGCCACTTAACCCAGGGCCCACCCCCATACGCTTCTTTAATGGACAGAAATAGCGCGTAATCATCCAGCCAATCGGCATTCTCTTTACAGAATTTTCTGTACGCTCGCAGGCGCCCCCCCGATGCCTTCCGTTCAAAGGTACGGCAAACCGAACGCAACACCTTCATCCGAGCGGGTATGACCCGCCCGTAATTCACACGATCCGCATGGAAACGAGGAAAGTCTTTCAACCGTTGGGGATTCAAAAGCTTGTCCTTGACCAATTGGTCGAACGAAATGAGCAGGTGATTGCCCGCGAAAGTGGAGAAGGATTGATAGGGAGAATCGCCGTACCCGGTCGGCCCCATAGGCAATACCTGCCAAAGGCGTTGGCCCATGCTCTCCAGCATATCCACGAAATTCCGGGCTTCAGGCCCCAAGGACCCAACCCCGTAATTGCCCGGCAATGATGTGGGATGCAGCAGAATCCCGCTCTCTCGAATGAAATCCATAAAAAAACAGCCTGTTAATACGTTTTACATGGTTACAAATACCCACTATTTTCCTCCCCGTCCACAAGAATATGCGTCCGCCCGTGCGTACTCGCGTACCTGTCCCCTCAATCGTCATTGTATCACGGGCTTCGTAGGCGAAACCCTACGGGATAGTACCTGTCCCCCTTTGTAATTTGACCTAAATACCAAGGTCTGTTGTGTCTATTTCTGAAATAGTGCGTAATATGAACTTGTAATGAATGTGCGGCCTGAACCCGATTCGAAGTAGGTTTCTTCGGGGACAGGTACAGCTTTCCGGCGAAATTATTAAGGAAATGGAAGACGAAAAAACAAGACCGGGAACGATTCCACTGTCCGCCAAACTTGGTTTTACGATCTGGATGGTGTTCTGGGTCAGTGTCGTTCTCTGGGCGTATGGTCCTAATAATTTTCTCTGGCTCTGCAACCTGGCGCAATTTCTGATTCTGTACTCGGTATGGACGGGTAACCGTTTGATACTTTCCAGCCAGGCCGGCGTCGTCTTTATCGTGGGATTAGGTTGGGGCCTTGATTACGGTGTGGGGTTGGCTGTTTCCGGCAGCGTCACGGGATTGACGGCGTACATGTTCGATCCCGAGATTCCCCTACTCGCCCGGGCGACTTCGCTGTATCACGTATTGCTGGTCCCGTTTGTCTTGTGGATGTGTTATCGGGTTGGATATGACCGAAGAGGGTGGGTCCTTCAGTGCTTAATAGGAACTGGGGCATTGTTCGCGTCCTGGCTGCTTTTGGATCCCGATTTAAATGTCAACTGGGTCACACACCCCGTGGGCATGGAGCAGGCTCCCCTGCCCCAGCCCCTCTATATCGGCATGCTGTCCATCGTGTATCCTCTGATCCTTTATCTGCCTGGGCACGGGCTGATGCTGGCTGTATTGTCCTTTTTCAAGACAAAACGGCCGGCGGCATGATCCCGCCTGATGAGCATGGATTTACTGGCCTATCTAGACATGCCATACCGCTCGATTCTACCGGGCGGCGGGGCCGCCGCCCCTCCCAGGACTCCGGTATCCTGCCTCTTCGGGAGGGCCCGCGGCCTCGCGGGCCGGAAAGGCCGAGCGCTCTTGACGAGGCGATGATTTCATAGCAAAGTGCCTGTAGTTGCTGGGGGAGCTTCGGGCTGAGATTCCGTATGCGCGGAAACCCCTCGAACCTGTTCGGATAATGCCGGCGAAGGGAAGCGACGCGATCCAATTGGTATGCCGCTTTCCTTCGTCGATCACAACCTTTCCCGGGCTTGTAGGGGCTTCGCTTGCGAAGCCCGCGGGACCGCGCTCCTTCGGAGACGGACTCGCCTTCGGCGAGAAGCGCGGCCCCTACGGGTTCGCACAAAATAGATACTTATGACGTCCAACACACAATCCATCGGGATCGTCGGCGCGGGAATCATGGGCCGCCTACTCGCGCTTGAACTGAAGTGGCAGGGCCATACGGTCACGTTGTTCGACCGGAACGATCGGGACGGCCGCGGAAGCTGCTCCTGGACCGGTGCCGGTATGATCGCGCCCTACTGCGAACTTGAGGCCGCGGAACGCATGATCACGGAACTCGGCGTGTATTCTGCGCAACGCTGGCCAAAACTCATAAAGAAATTCGCCGAACCGGTCTTCTATCACAGCCGGGGAAGCCTGGTGGTTGCCCATCCGAACGATCGAAATGAACTGGAACGATTGCGCCGCCGCGTCATCGACAACGCACCTCGCCCGGATATTATGGAGGAAGTGGACGGCGCCCGGCTCGGCGAACTGGAGCCCGAACTGGCCGGCCGGTTCCCGCAGGGCTTGTTCTTCCCTTTTGAGCAACACATGGCAAACCGCGATCTGTTGCGCGCCATGGGTAAAACACTCGAGACCGAAGGCGTTAAATTCGTGACCGGCTTCACCACCCAAACCATTTCATCCGGCGAAATATCCGACGGTCATTCCACCCACACCTTCGATCGGGTCATCGATTGCCGGGGGATGGGCGCGAAAAGCGATTTGCCCGAACTACGGGGTGTTCGGGGCGAATTGTTTTATCTACACGCGCCGGAGGTCAATCTTTCGCGTCCGGTACGCCTGATGCATCCCCGCTATTCCATCTATATCGTGCCTCGCCCGAACAACGAATACGTGGTGGGTGCGACAGCCATTGAGAGTGACGACGACCGCAACGTTACGGTTCGCTCTTCGCTGGAACTGCTGTCGGCCGCATACACCGTCCACACCGGTTTTGCCGAAGCGCGGGTGAAGGAGGCCTCGGTCGCCTGCCGGCCGGCTTTTCCCGACAATCATCCCCGCATCCATACCGCGGACGGCCTGATCCGGGTCAATGGATTGTACCGGCACGGGTTTCTGATCGCACCGGCCCTGTCGGAATTTATTGCGAGCTATATCCAAACGGGAGCCATTCCGGAAAAGGGAAAAACACTGTTTCGGGAGGCCTGAACCAGGAGCAAGAAGATGTCGGTTGACGATGACGGGCGACGATTACGGATTACAAGGATATCCTATTAATCGTCCATCGTAATCGTCGCCCGTAATCGTTCGCCGAAGAGATTGTATGATGACGGTTATCGTCAATGGAGAAAATATCGCATTTGATAAGGAGATGTCCCTCACGGAGATCCTGAAGGCTCTGGATTACCAAGGCGAATCGGTGGCGGCGGCCCTGAACGGGGAATTCGTGCCACGATCGGAATTTGACCAAACAACGGTTCGGGACGGCGATACGCTGGAACTGGTCGCCCCGATGCAGGGAGGATGAAGTGAAGAATGTGTGGATCATGCCGGCGGTTTCGGCGGATGTCATCGCGCGCAAGCGCGCGACGATGGAGGACTGTGAAAGAGAAGGAACCACTGAAAGGACATGCAGATAATGTGGAAACTGGCTGACAAGGAGCTGACCAACCGATTGATCCAGGGAACGGCGCAATATCCTTCACCGGAGATCTTATGTGAATCAATACGGGCCTCGGGCGCGGAGGTGGTTACGATCGCCCTGCGGCGTCAATCTCCCAAGGACAAGGCGGGAGCCCGGTTCTGGGAATTGATTCGTGGGTTGGGCGTCCACGTGCTCCCGAACACGGCAGGATGCCGCACGGTCAAGGAGGCCGTTACTACGGCACAGATGGCGCGCGATTTGTTCGGGACATCCTGGATCAAGCTCGAAGTGATCGGTGACGATTACACGCTCCAGCCCGACACCACGGCGCTGGTTGAAGCCGCGCGCATCCTGGTCAAGGACGGGTTCGAGGTGCTCCCCTACACCACGGAAGATCTGATTGTCGCCCAGTGCCTCGTCGATGCCGGATGCCGCGTGGTCATGCCTTGGGGTGCCTATATCGGGTCGGCCCAGGGGCTCACCAATAAATTCGCGCTGATGACCCTCCGCAAGCGCCTGCCGGATACAACTCTGATCGTGGACGCAGGCCTGGGCAAACCCTCGGAGGCGGCGCACGCCATGGAACTCGGCTATGACGGCGTACTCGTGAATACCGCCATTGCCCTGGCGAAGGATCCCGTTTCGATGGCACGCGCGTTCGGCGACGCCGTGCGGGCCGGCCGCGCGGCGTACGAGGCCGGACTGATCACCCCCCGCGAAATGGCCGCGCCCAGCACGCCGACGATCGGGCAACCGTTTTGGCATAGTGAAAGAAGGGAGTAGTGGTGTGATGGAGTATTGGAGTAAAGGAGTGATGGTTTGACGAATATGAATTCGACATTACAACACTCCAACACTCCACTACTCCATCACTCCTTCCCCATCGTCTGGACCATCGCGGGGACTGATCCGGGCGGCGGCGCGGGCATCCAGGGAGACCTGAAGACCATGCACGCGCTCGGCGTGCACGGATGCTCGGTCATCACCGCCGTCATCGCCCAGAATACGCGCGGCGTGTCATGCATTGAATATCCGTCCATTGAAATCGTTGAAGAGCAGCTTCGGTCCTTGCGCGAGGACCTGCCGCCCGCCGCCGTCAAAATCGGCGTGGTTGGACGCCGGGACGTCGTACGCGCCGTGATCCGCACAATCAATGACATGGCCGCTCCGGTGGTTTGCGATCCGGTCCTATCCTCCTCCGGCGGAGCCTCCTTTCTTGAACCGGATGCGCTGAACGCAATTCGGGATGAATTGCTGCCGCGAATGGATCTGTTGACGCCCAACATCCCCGAAGCCGAAATTCTGCTCGGGCACCCGATACACAATTTCTCCGACACGGAACAAGCCGCCGGTGAATTGCTCCGGATGGGAGCCCGATCGGTATTGATCAAGGGCGGACATCGGGACGGATCGCATAGCCAGGATTTCTGGACCGACGGCCGTCAACGCGTATGGCTGACGAGTGAGATGATGGCCCATACCGGTACGCATGGAACCGGATGCGCCCTGTCATCGGCCGTCGCTTCCGCCTTGGCGCTCGGCTGGCCGATGCTCGACGCACTCGTCATTGCCAAGGCGTATGTCTACCAGGGAATTCGAACGGCCCCGGCCATCGGTCACGGGCGGGGACCTTTGGCGCACGGACCCTGGCCTTTGCATCCGGGTGATATGCCATGGATCACCCATACGGCGGAAGAAGGCCCGCCTCCTTCTTCTTTTCCCAGCCTGGAGAATGAAGCGATTGGATTGTACCCCATTGTGGACAATGCCAAACAGGTCGACCAGTTGGCCGTAGCGGGTGTCCGCATGATTCAGATTCGGATTAAACAGGAATTGAATGCCGGGGTGGAACGGGAATTGCGGAAGGCCATCACGTGCGCGAGTGAGCGGGGCGTTCGATTATTCGTAAACGATCATTGGAAGATCGCCATCGAAAAAGGCGCCTACGGCGTACATCTCGGCCAGGACGACCTGGCGCCGGACGCCCTGAAAGAGATCCGGGAGGCCGGATTACGCCTGGGCATCAGCACGCATTCCTATTCCGAAATCGCGCGGGCCTGGGCGTATCGTCCTTCCTATATCGCGATTGGCACGGTCTATCGCACCCCGTCCAAGGTGATGGATTACGAGCCGTTGGGTTTGGATCGGTTCCGCAAGCTCTGTTCGATTTCTCCCGTGCCCGTCGTAGCCATCGGAGGCTTGAAAGTTGAGAACGCGGCCGATGTGCTCGCCGCGGGCGCATCCGGGGTCGCCGTCATCTCCGATCTTGCGGAAGCGAAAGATTTAGAAAAGCGCGTGGCAGAGTGGCGGAAGGTGATTACTGACGTCGAGCGCGTTCAGAGGCCATGCTGAACCCTGAATCAATCGGCAAGGGAAACAGCATCAATACAAGGTCGCGGACAGGCCGATCAGGAGAATGCCCACCCCGGCCAGGACGAGGGCAATGCTTTTGAATAGGACGTCATTTGCCGCCCACGCCTCGATGGTTTTCCGGAACCGGTAGGGGCTCAAAACGAGCACCATCCCCCACACCACCCAGACATACACCACGACCGTCAGCACGAGACGCCATGGGGAATCGTGCCAGCGCGCGGCATCGAGGATCGGCGCCGCAGTCAGTAACAGCAGGACGCCCAGCATGCGGGGCGCCAACAGTTCATCCAGGTAGATCACGATCAGGAAATAGGCCACCGGCGCGAGGAAATAAATCGTGTTCTTGTAGGGTTCGAACCAGCCCAGTGTCATATTGAACAGGATCCAGACCGTCCAACCCAGAACCACCGCAGTGAGTATCCTCGCCCATAGCGAGTGGCGGGGAAAGACCTGAACCGCCCCGAAAAAGGGCTCTTTCGCCCCCAATGCCGCCAGGCCGATCAGGGCGAGAAGCGCTCCCACAATATAGCCGTAGGTGGATAACTCCATGATCCCAACTCTCTCGCGGCCCTTGATGCCGCCCTACTGTTTTGTTGCCGGAAAGGGAAAGTGCATACCATGTTTCATCGGCATTACACAATAGGAAAGGGTCGTGTTTCCCCTTGTGTCCTTCACTTTTACATCGATGGACGATGACGTAGACGATTACGAACGACGACAGGTTCCCTTCGATTCTCAACTCATGCTCCGGCGGCACCGTCCTGCCTGAAATAATCGCAGGAATGTAGGGGCTTCGCTTGCGAAGCCCGGAATGCACGATAACCGCATGAACCACCATCGGGCT
>SLKG01000004.1 GCA_007134735.1 Kiritimatiellia bacterium | reverse complement strand
GTAATGTGTTCGAGGCGCTCGGCGGCCGGGTGCAACCGGTCCACGGGAAGGTTGAGGTATTTGAACAGAAATACTTCCCACAATCGATGTGCGCGGATGATGTGACGGGCATGGTCACGGCCGGAGTCCGTCAGGAGAATACGGCCGTCGGCGCGCCGAATGGAACCCCTTCGTTCCAATGCGCGAAGCGCCATCCGCCGTTTAAGCCGCCCCATCCCCAGCACCCGTTTCACGATATCCGGAAGTTCCCGTTCATGCGGCGCCCGACTCAGTTCCTCCATCCGGTACAACAATCCCAGGACATCCTCCCGGCTGATTCGTAAATTGAGCAAACAGCGATTCACAACCCGGCGCACCATTCCGTGTTTCGGCGAGATCAGGCACGCCAGCACGAAGAACAAGCCCGCCACGACCGCCATGACGCTCGCGGTGCTGGTATCGGAATACCCCCAGAGAGGCGGGATCAGGACCGCCCCCATATGCCCCCCGATCGCGCAGGCCGCCGCAATCACGAGGCTGAGGAGAATCATGACGAACATGCGATCGGTCAACAGATAGGCGGTGGCCGGCGGCACGATCAACATGGCAATCACGAGGATACTGCCTACACTCTCGAACGAGGCCACAATGGTTATGGCGACCAGGGTCATCAGCGCATAATGGATGAGGCCGGCATGAAATCCCTGTGCGGTAGCCAGGTCTTCGTCAAACGACGATATTTTCAGTTCCTTGTAGCACGCGCCGACAAACAATACATTCACCGACAGCAGACCGGTCAGCACCCATACCGCGCGCGGCATGGTTATCCCCAGAAGGGTAACGGTATCCAAGGGCGTCAATTCAATGGCGCCGTACAGAACGCAAGCGGGATCCAGATCCACGGCATGAGCGCCCCGCACAATCATGATGAGTCCCAGCGCGAAGAGAATCGTGAATACAACCCCCATGGAGGCGCCTTCGTCCACACGGCCGTACCGATGTACCGCCCGCGTACACACCGCGGTCAACACCCCCACCCCAGCCGCGCCGATAAACATCCAAATACTGCTTCGGCTTCCGGTCAACAGAAACGCCCCCGCCAGCCCCGGTAGAACGGCGTGGCTGATGGCATCCCCCATCATGCTCATTTTTCGCAGAACAAGGTAATTACCCAGCAACGCGCAGGACACCGCACACAAAAGGCCCGCCGTCACAATCCAGGTATCTAGAATACTCCATTCCATCACGATAACGCATGCGGACTCGGGGGGACATTCCGTCGTTCCGTATCCGCTTTTAATAGTTCTTCGAGTTCATGCACCAGTTCCGGTCCCAGCACGTGCTCGATGCGATCCGCATTTCGATCCACATGGCCGGGCGCGATATCAGCATGACGGATCAGGTACATCTCCCACAGACGGTGATTGCGGACAATGCGTTGCGCTTCCCGCAGTCCGTCGGTCGTCAGTCGAAGGGCGTTCCGGTCATCCAGCCGGATCCTATGTGCCCGTTGAAGCGACCGGACAACCCGGCGGAATGACCGCGGCGTCCAACTGCGTGCGCCCATGATCTCGTCCAGGGAAACAGGCACATCCACCAGCGCGCTGGCCTCCCGAGGCGTCCATTCCGGTTGATGCCGTTCGTGATGCTCGTAGACCGCACGGAGCAGATGTTCCCGCACCGTGTTTCGCTTCACACGGACATGGTCCACGGCCCGATACAACACACCCCGCGCCGACCCGAATGCCATGCTGAACAAGAACACCGCCCCCGCGACGGTGACGATAATCGCGCCCGCCGGAAGCCGAGGAAACGATGCGCTGATCAGGGCGCCCGCAAATCCACTGAAAGCCCCCATGCCGCCGGATATCAACAGCATGCTCCGCAATCGATTCGTCCAAAACCGTGCCGCGGCCGGAGGAATAATCAACAGGGCAATCATGAGAATCAGGCCGACCGCCTGCAGACCGATCACCGTGGTGACCACCACCAACCCGAGCATCACGACATCAAGCCACACGACCGGCCACCCCTGTGATCCGGCATATTCCTCGTCAAAACACAGAAGGCTGAATTCCTTGTACAGGGCGGCCCCGGCCAACAGAATAACCAGCGCACATCCGGCAATCCATTGGGCGTCGCGTGCCAGCATGGCCGCGGTCTTCCCGTAAATGAATGATTCCAATCCGGCGGCATGCCCGCTTTCCATTCTTTGAATAATGCCCAACAGCGCGATGCCCAAACCGAAGAATACGCTCAAAACGATGCCCAGTGCGGCATCTTCCTTCAACCGGGTATACCGTCGAATCAGTAGTACGCAGCCCATCCCCGCCAGGCCCGCCACCAATCCTCCCAGCAGCAATCCCTCCAACTGCTTTCCCAACCCCCCGAAAGCGACCATGATCATGAATGCGATTGCGATACCGGGCAGCGTGGCATGACTGACCGCATCACCCAGAAGCGCGCGTTTACGCAAAAGAAGAAACGTGCCGATCACGCCGGAAGCCAGACCCAGCAACAGGGTACCCGCCATGACCACCCGCGTATTGTAATCGCGCAGCAATAATACGCGTAGCCATTCGCCGTCCTGAGCCATTTCCATAAATGCCGACATGTCCATATTTCCATGTGCTTACCGCCACGCCGCTTCCGGGGCGGTTACTCGCCTGACGCAATCGCCTGAGCGGCTTGATCCAGGATCGTTAGTTTACCGCCATAGGTCTTCACCAGGTTTTCCGGCGTGAATACATCGGTCATGGGACCGCTCGCCACAACACGCATGTTCAGCAGGACCACGTGATCGAACATCTGAGGAACGGATTGAAGGTCGTGATGGATGACCACGAGCGTCTTTCCCCGGGTGCGTAGATCGCGCAGAAGATCTACAATCACGCGCGTCGTAGCGGCATCCACCCCGGCCAATGGTTCATCCAGAAAATAGATGTCCGCATCCTGTGCCAGTGCGCGGGCCAGGAATACGCGCTGCTGCTGACCGCCCGAAAGCTGGCTGATCTGACGCCCGGCATAGTCCGCCATGCCCACCCGGTCGAGGGCCTCCAGGGCGATCCTTCTGTGCGCGCGGGTTACGGGCCGAAACCATCCGATCCTTCCGTAACGGCCCATCAAGACCACATCCAATGCATGAATCGGAAAATCCCAGTCGATATGCTCCCGCTGCGGGACGTACCCCACGCGGTGCCGCTGCTCCCGGTACGGCTTTCCGTATATGAGCACCCGTCCCGAAATCCTGGGCACCAAATCCAGCGCCGCTTTGATCAGCGTACTCTTCCCGGCCCCGTTCGGTCCGATAATGCCGATCAACTCGCCCTCCGGCGTATGTAAATCGATATCCCACAGAACGGGTTTTCTATGATACGCCACCGTCAAATCCTGGATGGCCACCGGATACCGGCCCGCCTCCGAAATGGATTGCATCATCATTCCTCCTTTTCGAGCAGACGCAGTTTGCCCTGCATGCCCCTTATGGGCGCCTGGCCGCCCAGGGCCCGGGCAATCGCGGTTGCATTATGATCGATCATTCCTATATAGGTTCCCTCATAGCTTCCACGGGGGCCCATGGCGTCCGAAAACAGGGTGCCGCCTATCCGCACATCCGCACCCCGTGCCCGCGCCCCCTCGATCAACGCGCGCACATTCTTATCCGCCACACTGGATTCAATGAATACCGCTCCGATATCGCGCTCGACAATCAGATCAACCAACCGGTTGATGTCCCGTATCCCGGCTTCGGAATCCGTCGTAATACCCTGGATCCCCCGCACTTCGAATCCGTATGCCCGTCCGAAATAATTGAACGCGTCGTGCGCCGTGATCAGAATCCTGCGGTCATCATGAACCGTTTGCAGGACCTTTTCGGCATATTCATGAAGTTCCTTGAGGCTTCGGATATACCGGCTCGCCCGGCCCTTGTAATAGTCGGCGTGCTCCGGATCAAAATCGCACAGCGTCCGGGTCACGGCTTTCACGACCTCCATCCAAAGCGGCACATCCATCCACAAATGCGGATCGTATTGTCCCTCGTATTCCTCCGGTTGTAGCAGGTGGGACTCATCGACCAGTTCCGTCACCGCAAATACCGGTCGACCCGTGCGGGCAATCCGGGCCAATATATCGGTCATTTTCCCTTCCAATAGCAGCCCGCAGTAGAATACGAGGTCCGCCTCCATCAGGCGCACCACATCACTGCGCGTGGGCATATACAAATGTGGGTCCACCCCCGGCCCCATCAAGCCCGTAACCACGGCTTGATCCCCCGCCACTTCCCTCGTGATATCGGTAATCTGCCCGATGGTCGTCACGATGTGGTATGGATGGGATCCATCCCTCTCATTCGAATGCGTCATCCGTTCACAGCCCATCCCTACGGCGACGCAACCCACCGCCCATATCATTCCAAGTATGCGCCTGTTCATAATCCCTCTATATTTTGAGCATTCAAAATTATTATACATTATATTACAAATATCAATATTTGATTTGCTAATATTCGGTGTTTGAGCTATGTCTAGCGTTTCTCAATACTGAAACGGATTGGAAGGCCGATGGCTACGAGCACGGTGGAGAATTACATCAAGCAGATCTATCTGCTTCAACAGAACACCTCCGGGGAGCGGGTTTCCGTCGGGAAACTGGCCGCCATGATGGGCGTTGTGCCCGGCACGGCGACCTCGATGGTCAAGGCGCTGGCCGATTCGGAACTCGTGGAGTACGAGCCCCGCGCAGGCCTTCGGTTGACGCGCGGAGGCGAACAACTGGCCCTTCATGTCCTCCGGAGGCATCGCCTGGTGGAATTGTTTTTGGTGAACGTGCTGGGACTGGACTGGTCGGAAGTCCACGAGGAAGCGGAAGACTTGGAGCATGCCATTTCGGATAAAGTCCTGAACAAGATCGATGCCTATCTGAATTCACCGCAGTTCGATCCGCACGGCGACCCGATCCCGTCGGCCAGGGGCAAGGTTCCCGATATGGAATGCCGGAGCATAGCGGACTGCCCCGTTGGACGGTCGTTTCGGATATCCCGCATTACGGACCAGGATTCGAAGTTTCTCCAGTTCGCTGAACGGAACGGTTTAACTCCGGGAGTAACGATACGGATTACGGATAGGAACTCCGAGGCGGATGCCGTGACCATTCACGTGTCCGGCCGACGCGTCATGCTGGGCACATCCGCCGCGACCAAGATCCTCGTCGAGGACAAGGCGGCCCGGACCCGATAAACAACTTGGCATTATTTAACCGGTTGGCGCGAGGGGTGGTCGCCCGGACGAATATAGATTTCCGTCCGCCGGTTTCTTGCCATGTTCGCTTCCGTGTCATTCGGCGCAATGGGCCTTGTAAAACCGTACCCCTTGTACTCAAGACGATCCCGTCGGATGCCGCCCACGTTCACGATATAGTCCAGCACCGAGCGTGCGCGCCGCTCGGACAAACGCACATTGTAATCATGGTCGGATCCCGGCCTCCTGTCCGCATGTCCCTCCACGCGCGCCGTGGCTTCCGGATCGCGTTCAAGCACCTTGATGATGGCATCAAGCTGATCGAAATACTGCGGCCGGAGAACCGCCTTGTCATATTCAAACTCAATATTGAGCGTGAATAACTGCAGATCGTCTGTCGGATCGAGCGGATCCGTGCCGTCCTCGATCACTTCATGGCCGTCGGACACGCCGCCCCCATCGGTATCCCAGTTCAACGGGTCGGTTCCGTACACGAGGACTTCAGCGCCGTCCGTCAACCCGTCGTAATCGGTGTCGGGATTGAGCGGATCGGTGAAGTAAATCCAGTATTCCTCGCCGTCGGATAGGCCGTCGCCGTCCGTGTCCGGGTTGAAGGGGTCGGTTCCGATTTTCTCCTCCAGCCAATCGGGCAGCCCGTCGCCGTCGCTATCCAGGTCCAACACGCCGCTCAATACGAATTCCGGGTGCGGTCGGGCGTCCGGCCGCCAGGTGACGCCGAGCAGGCTCAGCAGGGTCCATTCCGTCTTCCGGGAGACAAGGGATACACGCATATCCCCACGGATCGCCCATTCATCGTTCAGATGATAAAACATACCCATACCGGCCGAAAGATACGGTTCGATCCTGTTGTCAAACATCCTTTTTTCGCTTATATAGAATCCGCCGCCGCCGTGCAGGTACGGATCGAAACGGAGATATTCCGTGGCGCGCAGGTGGTAGATGATATCCGGCCCCATGCGGACCACCCATATACTGTTATCCAGCGAATAGCGCGTATCACGCTCACTGAATTCCCGGTTGTCCAAGGACGGCGCTATATCCAGTCCCATTTCAACTTCCCACTGGGCATCCAGGCTGTACCCCAGGCGCAAACCTATAAACAGACCGTCCTCAACCACGTGATCCCCTTCCGGACGATAATGGCCCAGGCCCAGGGTAACGGTCCAGGGCGCCTCCTCAAACAAGTCGAATTCCGGTTCCAACGCAACAGACCGTTCCGCCTGGATACACGTCAGGGCGGCAACCACGGCAAGGTATTTGATCATCCGATTCATGCTGCATATTCCTCTCTGCATGAAAAACAAGGTTACGATTCGGTATGAAAATAGAAGTTAGCAGGTTTCCCCTTTAAGGCAATAGCGAAATACGGTCCTCAAATACGAAACAAGCCGGCAACCAGGGCAAAAAGAAAGAGAAATGTCCCAGCCAGGAGGGCCGCTGAAATGTAAGGGAAACCGCTGGCATCCACCTGTCGCCGCTTCATCTTGGAATATAACGCCACCCCGCTCAATCCCATGGTTAGAAACAGGACGGCCAGGTAAGTGATCAGGTTCAGCCGGGCATGGGGCGCCACCGCCCCGGCCGGCCCCACCAGGGGAAGCAGGATGATCATGAATTGGAAGGATATGGCCGCCAACAGGGTCAGCACATTGCCCGTGCCCGGCCGGTACAGCAAATCCATTTCCGTGCGTTGATTCCTCTTCTTCATTCCACGCTCAATTCCGCAATAAAGGCTTCCAGTCGACCCTGCTGATCGCGCTCCTTCTCGCGCAATGCGCGCAGCCGCTGGTGCCGTTCCTGTATGTACTCTTCCTGATCGATCAATTGCTGCTGCCACCGTTTGAAGGCGTCGGATGCGCGATCGATTACACGCATGTGATCCCGTATGCGTGCCTGATCACGCCCGATGTCCGCGATTTCCTTTTCCACATCGCCCGCCTCACGACGTATGTCCACAATGGCCGCTTGGCGAAGGGCCACCTCCTCCATCGCCTCGCGGACGCGGTCGGGCAGCTCGTCCCGGCGGATATAATACAATACCCGTTCGTGCGGCAGACTGACCAGCTCAACCGTCTCCCGGGTTACCCGATGCTCCGTTATGCCGAAGGGACGGCTCTCCGCCGCCGGAACCGTCATCCGGAACCGGTAATGGTCCCGGGTCACAACGGGATCGTCCTGCGTTCCCGTAATATCCCATCCCTCCCGCTTCGGATGTTCGATGAACAGGAGGCGCTCCCCGTCTCGCTTGTTCCGAACCTGATACACGTAATCCCGCTGCTGCTTGTGCTGTACGTGCATCACACCGTGCACGATTTTCATGGTCTCGATTCTCCGCGGACGGGTATCCTCTTCGACCTGCACCTCCATCGCCAAATCCACCGCGTAGGAGATCAATTGACGCTCGTCCGGGGGCACATGGGGCATTAAGCCTTCGCCGGCATACAGGTTGTCCTCGAACACGGTTACGGGTCCGCGCATCAGGAACACGCCTGAGCGGTTCCTTATGTCCACCGCATTCAGGGGATGACGATCATTCAAGGCCCGGTTGAACAAGGATAGCGTCTCCCCTTCCATGGATTCCTGGACTACCGGGATCATCGCGGATTGACGCCGCGGAAGCGCGACCGGCTCACGTACCGTAAACGAGAACAGTTCACCCGTCGGCGCCGCCTCCGCCGCCGGCTCTACGTCCAGGGCCCGGCGCAACCGGGTGGGCCGCTCTTCGGTGCGAGCCGCCATGAGGCCCCGCATCACCATGGGTGCTTCGGCTTCCATCGCTTCCATGCCCAGCAGTATCGCCTCGTGTTCCCCGGGAACCTGGACCGCGTCCGCCGCGGGGTCAATAACCGGCCGTCGAACGTAAATCGGATCATACAGGTTTTGTATAAACGAGATCGGCCGTCCCGAGACCAGTTCCAATCGAACGTCATGCCAGTCATCGTCCGACATATTCTCCACATGCGCCCAGCCCTGCAGAAACACGTCGTCACCGTCCAGCACCAACCGATAACTCATCTTCCATACCGGCGCTTCCAGCATGTACCCGAGCCGGACCGGGCGCCGGCGTTCACCCGTCAACCGCAGATCGACCGATCGCCTCCGGCGATCCAGCCGTTCCGCCAGTACGCTCAGGGCGTCGTTCAGATCCGCGTTCAGCCGTTCATCCAACAACTCAATACGGTCCACGTGATCGAGCGCAAGGGTTTGAATTCCTTCATCGGTGTTCACCATGACCCGGTGTTCCGTGATTTGCTCGCCCTCCACGCGGCGCGTGCGGCGCTCAATACCCACCACCCGGCCTTCCACGGCTCTCGTGGCCAGGATCAGGCGTATCGGAGCCCCGCGAATCGCTTCCAGCAGTTGAGGCAGCGCAAGGTTTTCCGACAGGTCAATAGAGAAGGCTTTCAGGGTGCGCTCAATCGGATCGCGCGATTCATAGGAAAGCTGGGCCATGCCCCGTTCTTCGTCCATGATCACAACGGACCGGATGAAATCATTCACGTGATCAACGGGAAACGACAACCGCAGATGCCCGTCGCCATCCACAACCGATTCCCGCTCGAAATACCCCACCCCGCTGTTGAAGAGAATTACCCGGCTCAGCGGAACAGAATCCTCCGCGCGGACCAGGCCGGTCGCGAGAATAAGCAGGCAAACGAGTGCAATTTTCATGATATCCCCCGGTTTAGCCCATGTGTCTGATGTCTATAAGGTACTTTGACCTCACGGTAAAGCACATCGTTCATCCCCTCATTGACCGGCGCCCGGCCCGATCGGCGTCATGCGCCCCGCTTCCGGCCGCCCCTCAGACGGATATCCACCCGCACCACCCGGTTGGGACTGACCACGCGAACTTCGCAGAAGCGCCAGGGTGTCCGGACGGCCCCGGCAAGCGCTTGACGTGTGATCCGATGCTTGAGGGCGCGCACCTTCTTCCCGCCGATTCGCGCCTGCACCTCCGAGACCTCTTCATCCTCTTCCAGTCGACAGCGCAGGACATACGTCCGCCGTTTCGGCATACCCGTATAGCTTCCCTTCGGGGCGTCGATCCGCCAGGTCAGCTGTTCTTCCGACCTCGACGCAGTTATGACGGTGCGGGCGCAACGGCCCTGCTGATATTCCATGCTTTCGCCGTCATCCTCGTACAACGTATGAACCGAGGCGCATAACGGATCGGGATAATAATCGAAATGCATCTCCGCCGGGGGCTTTGTCCCGAGGGCCTCTCCCACCGCCTGGCACGGGAGGATCGCGCCGCCCCGCACATAGGTAGGTATCCGCTCCAATGGAATGTCGATAAACCGGTCGTCCATGCCGAAGATCACCTCGTTCGTTTCCAGGCCGTACCATGTCCCGTTCGGAAAATACACGCGCTTCCGGCAGAATCCGGTGCGCTTGTCCGCCGGATGGTCGGCGGGTATGACGAGCAGGTCGCGGCCGATCGTGTATTGCTGTCTGCGATAAAGCGCGCCGCCGTCGTTGTCGTTATATTCAAGATACAGCGGGCGTACGATCGGCAACCCGGTATCGTGGGCCTCACGTGACAGGGTGTACAGGTAGGGCGCCAGGGCGTACCGAATGCGCGTCTGCTTGCGAAACAATCGCCGGACCCGGACTCCGTATTTCCACGGCTCGCGGATACCGTGATCGCTGTGCGTCCGGAACACCGGACTCATGGCCCCAAACTGGAACCATCGAATGAACAGTTCTTCGTCCACCTTGCCGCGCTCGAAGAACCCGCCGATATCGTGTGACCAGTATATCGCGCCCAACGTTCCCGACGCCGCCGTGAACTCGATCTGTTTCCGGAGCACGCTCCAATCGGACGGGGTATCGCCGGAGAATTGAACCGGGTAGCGGTGCGATCCAATGCCGCCCCAACGCGAGAGAATCAGCCCCCTCTTCCCCGTCTGTTCCTCCGCCACCTCATAGTACTGACGATTGGCCCATAGCTGGCTGTCCAGTTTTCCAAACGGCGGCTTGATCCAACCGTCAATCCACCAGAAATCCATGCCCTGTTTGAAAAACGGACCCAGCAGAACGTCTTTCCACGCGCGCACCGCGTTCTTGTTTGACCAATCACATGCCCACTGTCCCTGATGGGGCAAAGGCCCCAATCGTTGAGCAAGCGCGGGGAGATGGCGGTCGCTTTCCGGCAGGGGGTCATACCGGTCATAGCCCGGATGATCATTCAACGACGTGCGCAATCCCAGCTTCTTCAAGGCCTTCAATGCCTTTTCCGGCGCCGGGAAGTAGTTCCTGCTCCAATCATATCCCCCCCACCCGTCTCGCCAGTCGGTATCAATGATCATGACATCGATCGGTACCCCCTCCCTCCGATACCGCTTTGCCAACTCGATGAATTGCTTGTCGGTGTACGCATACCAGCGGGAATACCAGAAACCAAAAGTCCAGCGCGGCACCATGGGGATGCGTCCGAATACCTTCACAAAATCCTGAAGAGCGCTTTTGTAGTTATTTCCATATGCAAAGAAATAGCCGTCAAACCACACCCGTGAGGATAGATCTTCGGGCCATGCATGCCGCGTATTCCAGTACACACGGGGTTCATCAGGTAGAAAATGGCCGCCCTCGGTACTCAGGATTCCCTCTACCGGAAAGCGCTCGGGCCCCCCGCACCATTTCCAGAAATCCAAAGAGCGGGTTACCGTCCCGATATTGCCTTGATCCTTCTTGGCGGGCGTCCAGATCGCCCTCTGCCCCGTATGATTGCGATGCACGATCTGGAGATTTTCAGCACTGAAGTTCTCCCCATTATCGACGTATCGCAATTCGAATGCGTCGGTCTTGATCCGAAGGTTCTTGCCTCGACCGGTCACATCGGCTTTGACCGAACGCGCGGTCCGGCTTCCAACAAGCAAGGACGGATAGTTGGAGAACTGTCCGTCCTTTGCATACTCCATTCGCACACAGCCCGGCGAATAGACGGTGAACCGCGCATTGCCAAGGGTAACCGGCGTGATTTTCAACGACATAATCTGATTCCGTATACAGGCCGCTAAAACGTTTTGACTCTTAGGCGAAGTTTAAAAGCGGTCCAATGCAATTGCCAGAGAAAATAAGCGGTAAATGGCCTCTTCCCAACATTCGGCCGGGACATCCATGTTGACGTGCCGTAGCGGGTCGGTCTTATTCAACCGCGCACAAGGCGTCAACGGGTGATCAGGTCGTACTGTCTCTGTATGAACGGCCAATTCACCACGTTCCACCATGCCTGAATATAGTCGCCCCGACGATTCTGATACCGGAGATAGTAGGCATGTTCCCACACATCAAGGCCCAGCAGCGGCGCACCGGTCACCTCCACGACGCCCTCCATGAACGGGTTGTCCTGATTCGGTGTCGCGGTGACGGCCAGGGTCCCGTCCTCCCGGTGAATCAACCATGCCCAGCCGGAACCGAATACGCCGGCGGCCGCGGAGGAAAACGCATCCTGGAACGATGCGAAGTCGCCGAAATCGCGTGCCAGCGCTTCCGCCAATTTCCCGGTAGGTTCCCCCCCTCCGTCCGGCGACATTACGTTCCAGAACAATTCATGATTATAGTGACCGCCACCGTTGTTGCGCACGGTCGTGCGGATATCGTCCGGCAACGAAGCCAAATCCCCCAAAATCACCGGCAACGCTTTCGATCGGATTTCCGGATAGGGTTCGAGAGCCTGATTGAGGTTGTTCACATAAGCGGCATGGTGACGGGCATGATGAATGTCCATGGTCCGCGGATCGATATAGGGCTCAAGCGCATCAGGCGCATAAGGCAGATCCCGGTGCGGAAACCCGCCGGACCCGGAATTCCCTGTATATCCCGCCGGCGCTGTCCCGGCCGCACCGCCCATGCCGGGCGAGCCCGCATATCCGCGCCATCCGGCAACTCCGGCGCCCAGCGCCAAGCCGCTCACGGTTAGAAATTTTCGCCTGCTAACCCTGTTCCCTTCGGTATGATTCATGATAATGCTCCCGTGTCTTTCGTGTTTTACGAAGAAGCGTCGACGCCCCCCTCAACGTTGAACCGTGCGGCATGTTCGCGGATCTTCTTGAACATGGCCAGCAGTCCGTTGACCCGGCTGGGCGTCAAATGCTCTTCCAGTCCGATTTCCTTTAAGAATTCCAGGTTGGATGACAGAATCTCCCCGGGGCTCCTTCCGGAATACAGATTCACCATCAACGCCACCAAGCCCTTGGTAATCAGGGCATCGCTGTCGGCGCGAAAGTGGATCACCCCGTCCTCCATCCGCGCATCCAGCCATACCATGGATTGACAGCCGTGTACCTCCCGATCCTCGGTTCGGAGCTCATCCGGATAGGGGGGAAGAGCGCGGCCAAGGGAAATGATGTACTCATACCGATCATTCCAATCTTCGAAGAATGCGAATTCGTTGATGAGTTCCTGTTGCGCCTCGGCCAGTGTCGTCTGCGTTTCCAAGTTGCTCCTCCTTAATTCCTCACGACCGCAATATAGCACAACCGGATAGATTTTCGAATGCGAAAACCGGGCGCCCCGCCGCCTTCCCCCAGTCATTCCGAATCCGGTGCCCGCGGAAAGGATTTTCCGATGACACCGATTGCCCGGAGCTGTTTAATCATGAGCACCACCACAAAGAACGCCGTGCACACAAGCACGATGGCGGCGCCGGATGCGATCCCAAAATAGAAGGACATGTAGAGCCCGATCACCCCCGAAACGGCGCCCAGAACCGCCGCCCACAGGATCATGACCGGTAAGCGCCGTGCCAGCAGATACGCAGTGGCGGGCGGGGTAATCAACATGGACAGCATGAGGGCCACACCTACCGTCTGCATGGAAATCACAACGGTCGTCGCAATCAGGATCAAAAGCGTGTAATACAACCGTTTTGTCGGAAGACGAAGCGTTTGCGCCAAGGTCTGATCGAAAGACAGAATCACCAGTTCCTTGAACAGGATGAAGATGACGCCGAGAATCATCCCTCCAAACACCAGGATTAATGACAGGTCCGACCACGACACACCCAACACATCTCCGAATAGAAAATGTATGAGATCCACCGCATAATTCCGCGTAGCGGAAATCATGGCTATACCGAGGGCGAACATGCCCACAAAAATGATCCCGATGGCCGTGTCCTCCTTGATCCGGGCCGCACGGCTCACCGCGCCGATGGCCATGGAAACCAGGACGGCCGTGCCCAGTGCCCACCAGAACAGGACGCTCCGCACACCGCCGGCCACCAGGTATCCCGCTGCCACCCCCGGAAGTACCGCATGGGCCAGGGCATCGCCAAAAAACGCCATACCCCGCAGAACCACGAAGGTACCCACTATTCCGCACACCACACCCACCATGATCGCGGCCAGGAATCCGCGTATCATGAACGGGTAGTGCAGGGGTTCTATGAGGATCTCAATCATTTCAATTTCTCACCACTGGGCGGACCACTTCCTGTAGCCGCCGCCGATAGGCGGTGGTGGGGCCATTCGAGCGCCCCGCCACGCCACACCCGGCGCGGCTACGTCATGTCTTATCCGTTGTCCGAATGTTCTCCTCCCTCGCAACAGGTATCGCTCAAGATCATCAGGCCCGTGTCGGTTTGCACCAGACGCAGGTGACTGCCATAGGTCTCGCGCAGGTTCTCCGGCGTAAATACCGCTTCCGGCCGGCCCATTCCGATGAGACGTCGATTCAAAAGCATAATCCGGTCGAAATGCGCCGCCGCCTGGTCCAGATCGTGCGTGGCCATCATGATCGTCACCCGGCGGCTGCGTAACCGCTCCAGTATGCGGAAGATTTCCTTTTCCGCCCGCCAATCACAACCCGCCAGGACTTCGTCCATCAGCATCAGTTCCGCCTCCTGGGCGAGAGCCCGCGCAATAAACATGCGTTGCTGTTCCCCTCCCGACAACTCAGCGATCCGGCGCCCGGCGAGGTCGGACAGGCCCACCAGATCCAGGCATTCCCGAACGCGTTCCTGATCCAACCGCCGGGGACGGCGCAACCAGCCGAGACGCCCCGCCCGTCCCATCATGACCACGTCCGAAACTGTGACGGGAAACGACCAGTCGATCTGGTTTCGCTGGGGAATGTAGGCAATGCAAATATGTTCCACCGGCCCGTGCCCGCCAATGGTCACCCGCCCGCCGGTGGCTTTCATGACACCCGCGATCACCTTGAAAAGCGTACTCTTGCCCGCTCCGTTGGGACCCACAACGGCGACCTGTTCCCCCTTGCCCAATTCGAAGGAAATCCGATCCAACGCCCGGCGTGAAGGGTATGACAACTCAAGCTCGTTCACGGACAGGATGGCGGCCCCCTCTTCATGCGGGGTTTCATGTCCCCAGCCCGGCGTCGGGCCTGACCCGGATAACCGCCTCATGGGATCAGGCCCTCCACGAACGCGTTCACGTTATAACGCATATATGCGATGTAGTCCGGCGCCGGACCGCCCGGAGGGGACAGCGCCCCGGTATATACCCGGATAACGCGAATACCGAGGTCCTCCGCGATTCGCTCCGCCAATTCGCCGCTGACATCCACACCCACGAATATCGCCGGGACCCCTTCGGCATCCAGCAACGTCGCCAACTCCGCCAGATCACGTGCCGACGGTTGCGACAGGGTACTCAAACCGCGAACCAGCGCGCCCCCTTCGCGAAAACCATAGCGCCGGGCAAAATAGCCGAAGACATAATGATCCGTGACCAGGATCCTGTCTTCCACGGGAATCCTGGAAACGCGTTCCTCGATCCAGCGGTCCAGGTCTTCCAGTTCCTTCAACAGCGCTTTCGCATTCCGTTCATATAGGGGGCCGTGATCCGGATCCGCCGCCCGGACTTCCTGCTCAATATACCGAACCCAGGCTTTTACCCGGTGCGGATCCGTCCAGAAATGGGGATCCATCGCACCGTGGTGGTGGTGATGGTGGTGGTGACCGTTGCCACAGGCCCCCCCCATTCGAAGGGGCTCCAAGCCTTTCGCATCGGACAACAGTCGCGCGCGGTCCCTGGCCATACGGATCAACACATTCAACTGGCTCTCCAGCTCGGCTCCATTGAGAAACACCAGGTCGGCCTTGGTGATGAGCACAAAATCACGGGGGGAAAAGTGATATCCGTGCGGATCCGTTCCAGGAGGAATCAGCACGCTCAATTCGGCGGTGTCGCCCACAATGCGGCCCACCAAATCCCCGATCAGGGATGTCGTCGCGATAATACGTTTTTTTGACTCTTCGCCTTCTCGTACCCGATCGCTTTGAACCGGTCCGCAACCGCAGAAAATAAATACCCCCAACACCACGCTGAGTCCCAGACTCAGCCAGTGGCGCACCGCACGCATAGGTCCGCCATTTGACACCGGCCGGTCGTCGATTATTCGGATATCATGCATAATCAACTCGCTTAATTGCGGCAATCTTCGCATTGTCCATAGAATTCCAGCAGGTGGCTTTGTATGACAAAACGGTGTTTCCGGGCCAGCTTCCGCTGCAGATCCCCCGCGTTGCAGGCATCGAATTCCACCACCTTCCCGCAATTCGAGCAGACCAGATGATGATGCCCCCCCGCCACCCGCATATAGCTCGGACCCGCCTCGTTGATGTATATCGGGCGCACCAGGTTCAGCATCTTCAAGATATCCAACGTCCGATATACCGTCGCGCGCCCCACACCCGCATGAATTGCGCGCGCCTTCAGCAGGATGTCCGATGGGTGCAGATGCCCCTTTTCGTTCTCCAGGACAGCCAATACGGCCTCACGCGGCGCCGTAATCTTGTAACCAGATCGCCTTAAATGTGTTTTAAACACGCCCACTCTCTTTCATCCCTCCAAGTGAGAATATGTCTCAATATAGGCCGGTCGTGCTCCCCGGTCAATGGGTTTCAAAGCCGGCTATGAGTACCTGTCCCTGCAAAGCCTATACGGGCGAATTCTATTCGGCTGTTGGATAAAACGAGCGTGACCCGGCGGTCGTGTTTCGGCAGGATAACGGCATGTTTCAACGGTTTGGTCCATTTATCTTCCTGTTTTTTTTGATCATCGCGGGAATCGGCCTGGCGGTTCTCGACCCGGCGGATCGCGAACTGATCCTCGCATGGGGTGAAGCCATGGCAGGGCGCCCCTGGACGCCCATTCTCATGATCCTGGTTCAGGCCGCGCTATTCACCGTAGCGATGCCGGGCAGCCTGGTGCTCTGGCTGGTGGCCCCCTTCTATCATCCCGTCCAAGCCACGCTGATATTGCTGATCGGCACCCTGGCGGGCGCACTGGGCGGCTACGCCTTTTCCGCCCGCCTGGGCCAACAGGCCCGGGAACGTTTGTCGCACCGAAAAGCCTTCCGCATTCTTGCACAACGAAGCGATTTCTTGACCCAGTGCGCACTTCGGGTCCTGCCCGGTTTCCCTCATTCGATTGTAAATTACGGAGCCGGCATCCTGCGCATACCGGTGTGGAAATTCTCGCTGGCCGTGATGTGCGGCATGCTCGTCAAATGGGGAGTGTACACCACGGCCGTGTACGGAATTGCGGATGCCGATGAAATCGAGGACTTGCTACGCCCCATTACCCTGCTCCCTTTGCTCGTTCTGACACTGTTCCTGATGCTCGGTAGTTGGGCCGCACGCCGTTTCCAGGATCAAACGGCGCCGGATGACCCGCCTCGCGATACGAACCACCGTTCTTGATTGATTCCTTCTCCTTGTGCGGGTATAGGAGTGCTTGCAAACAGGAAAAACATGACCACCGCCGTTCGATTGTATGACACGTTATCCCGGAAGCTACGTCCGCTGGAACCGGCCGACGGCCAAACGTTCCGCATGTATTGTTGCGGCCCGACGGTATACGGCCCGGCGCATATCGGCAACTTCCGCACTTTCATTCTGCAGGATCTTCTCCGGCGCACGCTGGAAGCATCCGGGCTGGTGACCCGGCATGTCCGGAACGTTACGGATATCGATGACAAGACCATCCGTCAGTCCCAGGCCGAAGACAAAACCCTGGAGACGTTCACCCGCCATTGGCTGGATGCTTTTCACAAGGACGGCGAAGACCTTAACCTGCTTCCGCCTCACGTGGAACCGAGCGCCGTCGAACATATTCCGCAACAAATAAAACTGGTTGAAAAACTCATTCAGCAGGGCCATGCCTACGTGGCCGGAGATCAATCCGTATATTTCCGGGTCGATTCCTACCCGCCGTACGGACGCCTCTCCCGGCTTCACGAACGCACGATCACCACACGGGATCGTTCTTCGTGCTCGTGTGTACAGGACGCCGACGAGTACGACCGCGAATCCGCGGCGGATTTCGCGCTCTGGAAATCCCATAAGCCGGAAGACGGCCCGAACCGCTGGCCCAGCCCATGGGGCCCCGGCCGACCGGGCTGGCACCTGGAATGCAGCGCCATGAGCCTTGAGTATCTGGGCGATGACTTCGATTTGCACGGGGGTGGAGTCGATCTCATATTTCCCCATCACGAAAACGAAATTGCACAAAGTGAAGGCGCTACCGGCCGGCCGTTTGCCCGTCACTGGTTCCATTCCGAGCACCTGCTCGTGGACGGCCGAAAAATGAGCAAGAGTCTGAACAACCTGTATGTACTCAAGGATATCGTGTCGTGGGGGCATACCCCCATGGAGTTGCGATACGTGCTGGCATCCGGCCATTACCGACAGGCACTGAACTTCACCCGGGACTCGCTCCACGCCGCGCATAGTGCCTTGCGCCGCTTGCACCAGTTGCAGATTGACCTCAAAAAAGCTTCCGGCCCGGAACACGCCGATCCCTCATGGGGATCCTTTCAACCGGTTTGGGCCGCCATGACCAACGATCTGAACACCCCCCGGGCCCTCGGAGAACTCTTTGTCGCCGTCCACGAACTGGAGAAGCGTTTGCATGCCGGACAACTGGACGCCCGTTCCGCCGCGGCGGAATGGCAGGCGTTGCACAAAGTCTTTGACCTTTTTGGTTTTCAAATTGAAACACAAAGCGTAAGTGTGCCGGACGACATACGGCAACTCGCCGAAGATCGCCTCGCCGCCCGCCGGGCCCGGGACTGGCCCACCGCCGACACCCTCCGCAACGAGCTGGAGGCGCGTGGATGGATCGTTCGCGATGTCCCTGACGGATATGAATTGGAACCCAAACCGTAAACGGAGAATGCGCCGCCATGAAGTTCGTTAAATATGTATTGATCTTTGCCGTCGTGCTGGTGCTGTTGATTTTTACCGCCCTGATCATCACCCTCTCCAGCGCCGGACTTCAAACCGCGCTGGCCAAACGCTTCCTTCCGGATGAATGGACGCTGAATCGCCTGCACGCCGGCTTTCAGGGATTGATCGTGGAGGAACTCGTTATCGACCGTGAAGACGTGCATGTTCACGTGGAACGGATTCAGGGGGATTACTCACTTCTTGACGCAATCCGTCAACGCCATCTGCACCTCCGTGAGCTTACGGCTACCGGGCTTCGGGTGGAAATGAAGGAACCGGCGCCCCCGCACGAGTTGCCCCCGCCGAAACCGCCCAGGGTTCCTGAGCCAACGCCGCCACGCTATCCTCCCCCGGATCCGGAACGCGAACCGGTCATGATCCCCTGGGAGGACCTGGCCGTATTCGATGGCCTGTTCCGTGATGACATCGCATGGCCCCCGGCCTCCATTGACCGTCTTGCCGCGGACGGAGTTCTGACATTGCCGGGATACCGCCAGAAAATTGAACTGTTTCTTGAGGGCAATGACTTCCGGGCCGGCGGCCACTGCGAACTAAAGCTGACGCTCGAATATTCCGACCTTACCGAGGCGACCCCATTACCCCGTGGCGTCCTTAACACCGAAATCAATCTACTGGTGACACCCGACGGTCTGGTCAGCGGTTTCAAGGGCGCCTTGTCCGGTCAAGCCGACGCAGTTCTTGAAGACGACATGGAAACCGTCCATGTCGCGGCCCAATGGATCGTGCAACGCCGGGATGATACAATCGGGGAATCCTACCAATTGGACGTCACATGGGCTCCGGACTCCCCGGCCCCCCGGGAGGTCCTGTCCCTGATTGCCGGATATGCCTATGAAGACCGGTCGCTGTCCGGCGAGTGGACACTCAACGCGGATTCCCGTTGGTTGGATGCATTTTTGACACCCTACCTCAACGGGACCTGGGCGACGATTCGGGCGAACGGATCGTTCGATCTGAACCCGTCCCTGGAGCAGGCACGCCTCCAGGGCGCCTCTGTCGTGCAGGGCGATGTCGTGCCGGGCGATGATGGGCATCGATTGCAACCCGAGCTGGAAGCCGCCGCCTCGTTTCTGATGGAAACCGACTTTACGATCGCCGGCCGTAATCAGCGGGTTGAATTGAATACCCTGAAGGCCTACCTGTCGATGCCCATGGATACGCCCCTGATTGTTATCGAGGCGAAACAGCCTTTCGGCTTTGATCTTTCCATGCAACAACCGGTCTTTGGCGACCCGGACAGTCCACTGGCCCTGCTGACCCTGCGGGGATTCCCCACGGATATCGTAAACGCATTTCTGCCCGACCATCCGATTGCGCTTTCCGGGCTGTCCGGTGAAGTCGCACTATTTGGAGACGGGGACGAATTTCATTTCACCACCCCGAACGCCATTGCCTTCGAATCCTTCTCCATGAAACAGGACGGCCGGCCGGCTGTGGACGATATAACATTGCGCTTGTCCCCCTCCGGCCGTTACGGTCCCGATACACTAACATTCGATGCGGGCGAGGTAACCTTGGCCCATCGTGATACGACCCTCGCCTTGTTGACGGCTCGCGGGTCGGTCACGAACCTCCACCATACCCCCCGATTCGCCCTAGCCGCGGACTGGAACGCCGATCTCGCCGCATTGTTGAACCAACCCGCGGCTGAACCCTATCGGAATCTATCCGAAGGACGTCTCCAGGGATCGCTGAGCGCCCACGGCGCTCCGGAGGATTGGAACGGCACCCTTGAGGCGTTACTGATCAACCTGGTCCCGCGCTCGGGCGATGGCAGGCTGGAACTCGTTTCACTAAAAACGGATGTCCGGATGGATGACACCCCGCACATCCAAGCCGCCGGACCACTTAGCGTAACGGCCCCTGATGGACCCACGGATCTGGAATATGAATTGAGTTTGTGGCCGGGCGACGAAACCACGCGTATCAACCTGAAAAGCCGCGGCGAAACGGTCCGCGTAGACCATTTCCTGTTGTTGGCGGGGGCCTTTCAGAATCCCGATTACGTACAGGAGGAAACCGTCACACCGCCGGAGAAGAAGAAAGAAGAGGTCCCGGTAGAACGACCCGCGGCGAGAAGAGAGCCGGGAACAGATCCTGCCCCTGCCCGAGAGCCTGATACCGAGCCCTTATGGGCCGGCATCCTGGCCGATATCGATCTGAGCATCCGTGAATTGATTCTTCCCGGAGCCGTAAATCTCAAGGAATTTGTCGCTCAAGCTTCCGTCGCGGAAGAGGCCGTGCGGCTGACCGCCTTTGAAGCATTCATCGGGGAAAGCCCGGCCCGCGCGCAAGGAGCCCTGTCCTTCCGAAGTGATCGGCCGGATATTCCTTATCTCCTTGAAGCCGGCTTCTCCTTGACTGAATTTGACGTGGGGGCCTACCTGCGCGAAGTGGATGCTGTCACAAAACCGGCACTGGAAGCCGCGATCAACATGACCGGAGAGGTCATGGCCGAGGCTTCTCACGTGGATCTCCTGGGTGACACCCTGACCGGCGAGTTTTCCATGAACGCCACCGACGGCGTATTACGGGCGTTACGGCGCGGAGCGGTGCGGGACGCGATAGACGTCAGTGGCGCGCTTGGACGGGCGGCCCGGCTCCTGGACATCAACCGGGATGTCGAGGCGGTCGGTCAACTGATCTCCTATTTTGACGCCATTGAATTCGATCAGTTTTCCCTGGAAGCACGGAGAAATCCGGATCTTTCAATCGATCTCGACCGCATCTTCCTCCAAAGCAGGGAGCTGTTGCTGGAAGGCCGCGGACGGATCGGGCATGAAGCGGAACGGAAATTTCATCAGCAACCCATCGCGCTGACGCTCAACATGGGAGCGCGTCCTCCGCTGGCCCGATTGTTCGATGAACTGAATCTTCTTCAGGAGGAACCGGACGATGCGGGATATCGTTTTCTCAACCAGGCGATTGATATCCAGGGCAATGTATCCGAACCCGATCCGCGGCCGATGTGGGTGGTCATTCTTAATGCCGCCGCACGAACAGGCGCCCGGAGATTACTGGGCGACCGGGAGGATCGAGAGGGTGAGCCCACAAGAGAACTGCCGATCGACCGTCTTCCGCGCCTTCCGCGCCTCTGACGCGCATCGCGCATGCCCGGGACATACGGAACGCGGCACAAAAAAGGGAACTTCCCGCGGGGGCTTGCCGGTCATCCGGCGCGTGAGCCGTCAGATGATTTCTATGATCACTTCTTCTTCCGGCTCCGGCTCTTTCTCGGGCTCATCGGTAACGGCAAAGGTGGGCAGCAGCCGGTAATACACCTGCAGGGACAAGGCCGCGAACGTTGTCGCATAAACGGGTCCGTAGTGTTCTTCACGACCCGTCGTGCCCGAAGGAAGCCGTCTGCTGGGCGAATCCCAGCTTCCATCGTCGTTTTGGTTTTGGATAAAGGCTGGAGCAAATGAGTTATTCCACGCATTCCACGCACCGCCCCCTCCGTGAAAGATCGCCTGCGTCACATAGTACCAGCGATACATGGCCCACGGACCGGGGTCATTCCAATCCACGCGCTCTTCCTGTACTGTTCGAAGACCGCCGCGCGCCGGGGTATCTCTCGAGTGTCCCGCCAGCTGATAGCACAACACCGCCAGCGCCGTTAATCCGGGAGCTGTCCATGACCGGGAATGTGTATAAAAGAAATGCCCCCGATCGGCATCCCATGCCGTATTGAGATCCTCAATCGCTTTGGCCATTGAGCGCTCTATGCCGCTTTTGTGATCGCTTCCCGCCAACAGCGCGGCCTTGAAGGCCTGCACATTGAAGGCCGTTATGGACGTGTCCCGGCGATCTCCCTTCGCATAATCGTAATCCCAGCCCCCACCCGGCTGTTGACCGTCGATAATGACCTTGATGCCCTTGTCCATCGCGGGCTTGATCGCCGGAATCCGTGTCATGGCAAAAGCCTCTGCCAGTGCGTAGGTGGCCAGGGCATGCCCATAAACATGTTGCCGGGTTCCCGTGAAATTACCGTCTTCCTGCTGGTTATTAATCATGTACTGAATGGCACGGCGTACCGTCCTCCCATAGCGCGGGGAATCCTGTGTTTCGCCGTGTGCCAGGAAAGTAAGCAACCCCAATCCCGTCATGGCCGCGGGCGCCCGGGCCCCGTGATCCCATGATCCGTCATCATTCTGATTGAGCCGCAGCCATTCCAGGGCGCGAAGCACGGCGGCTTCCGTATGTTCGCCCCAGCGTCCCCCATATTCACCGAGACGCCGTGCACGGCCTTCCGGACTGCGGCCCGAGAAAAGCCCTTGCATGACCAATGAACTTTCCGTGTCCAGAATATTCAATGCGTCATAGTCCACATCCGGCTCATCCTGAACAAAATCCTGGGGATCGGGCTCCTCCATTTCGAAATCCATATCGGGCGCGTCAATGGGTACATCGGGCAGATCCAGCGGCTCCAATTCCTGTTCGAGTTCGTCCAGGAGATCATCAATATCCACCACGTCCAGTTCCCGCATTTGCACCTCTACGTCGGGCTGCGTGTCTCTTACCTCAAAAACCACCAGGTGAATCAACGCGTACAGGATAAGAATATGCAGGATAATCGATCCCGTCGGCCCCCAGAGATGTTCCAGCATCCGTTTTCGCAAATACTTGTTTTTCCAGAACTTCATAAATTACGATCCTCGTCTGCTATCCCTGTCCAGTATACACTCGAAACCCGCGCCGATTCAAGGCCTCCGCCGCCGTCTCCACGCATTTTCAATTCATGCTTACCACCGACAAATTCCTCATGCCGGTTTTCGCACAGACATCCAGGACATCCACCAGCGATTCGTGACGGGAATCCGCCGTCACCATGATGAGGACCGTCTGCCGCTCATCGATACTCGCCAAGCGGGCCATCATGCGCTCAATGCCCGCCAGGTCCACCCGTCGTTCATTCATGGTGTACCCATCCTCGTAGATCGTGATCTGGAGAACGTTGGGCATCTCCATTTGCTCCCGGCGTTCCTGTTCCGGGGCCGGGCGGTACACATCCAGGTGCGCCATGACATCCACGGGCTCAAATGTAACCAGGAAATAGATCAGGAGTTGGAAGACAATATCAATCATGGGGGTCATGGAAAGGTCCCCATCCCCGATCACCGTTCTTTTGCGCTGTCGTTTGTGGGCCATGCTTATCGCCTCTTTCTTCGGCCAATCGTTACTGGGCCGTATCCTTCACCGCCGCGAATTTCACTTTCCACAATCCCGCCCGCGTACAGATATCCATCACTCGACGAATATCGTCATGGCGGGTATCCATATCCCCCCGGATCACCACGGGCGTGGTCTGCCCGTACTCGGCCACCGCTTTCCGCATGACGTTGTAGAGCATGCCTTCGGAAAAGGCGACGCGCCCGATGGATATATTGCCCCGCCTGTTGACGTCCACGGTAATTTCGCGCGGGTCCCTTTCCTCGACAGCCGGACCGTGCGGGGACATGGCCAGGCGGATCTCCTCATCCAGGGCCTGGCGTTCCATCTGCACGGTCAGCACGAAGAAGATGATCATCTGGAAGACGATATCAATCATGGGCGTCATATTGATACCGCTGCTATCCCCGCCGCCTCTTGCTCTTTTCTTGTACGCCATAATTCGACTCTCCGGCGTCCGGTGTGTCTATTCGTTCACGACTTCCACATTCCGGAATACCTTGATCAGGTCCATGGTCTGACCTTCCATACCGAGAATAATTTTTGTCGCGCGATTCCTGAAATAATAGAAAAACGCCATCGCCGGAACCGCTACGGCCAACCCGGCCGCCGTCGTATAAAGGGCCTGCGATATGTTCAGGGCCAGCATGGCTTGCTGGGCCGCGCCGGCGGCCTGCGTTCCCAACGTGGCAAAGGCAAAGATCATGCCCTGCACCGTACCGAGCAGCCCGAGCATGGGTGACAGATTGCCGACCACATTGAGATAGTTTACCCGCTGAAGCAGTTGTTCGCTTTCCACATCGGCGGCCACGCCGACTGAATCCTGGATGGCTTCAAAGCCCTCTTCCACGTTGGAAAAACCGGCGCTCAATATGTTCGACAGGGGGCCGGGCTCTTCTTCGCAGTGCTTCAAGGCCTTCATGACGTCGCCCTGCTCCATCGCCTCACGCACTTGATCCACCAACGCTCCCGGTGCGATCTTGGTTTCCCGAATCGTGATGAACGAATCCACGATCAGCGCGATTCCGGCCACGGAACTCGCGAATATGGCGATCCACAGAATCACGCCGACCGGTCCGCCCGCCGCCACAACCTGTAAAAAACCCGGTGTTTCCTCCGGAATGGCTTCCTCCTCCGCCACGACACCGGGCGCCACTTCAACCGCTTCTTCCGCCGGCAGAGACACGACCGCCATTTGAAACAGGAACACTCCCGCCAAACCAATCAACCACCATGGGTTCTTGCGCATAACCAACTCCTTTTCCTTGTATTCATCGATGAACCGCAACCGTTTTTCATGATTTCAGACCCGCTGTACACCTCTACAACAAATCGCCTACAGTATAGAGGGTTTGGCCTATAAAGTGAATTATAATTTCCTCCGCGCCTGTTCCGCATACCGGCTGTCCGGGTATTCCCGGACGACCCGCTCAAACATGGCCCGGGCCCGGTCGTCCCGCAGCCGTTCCAACGCCTCCGCGGTCTTGAACAACGCCTCCGGCTGTATGTCGCGCTGTGCTTTAAAGAAGACAACCGTTCGCATGTAGTCCAGCACGGCCTCCTCATAAAGACCCCGCTCCCGCTTGATATCGCCCCGCATGATTTGCGCGCGGCCGGCATCGGCCCGGCTGCCTTCCTTGATCTTCTCCTCCATTTCCGTTTCCAGCCGGTCCAATTGACCCGCCCCGAGCATGGCCCGATAATACGTCCAGAGTACGTCCGGATTTTCTTTCATGCGCGGGGTCTGCTGGAAAAGCCGCTCATACGTCCTCACCGCCGTATCGTATTCGCCCATTCCCATGCGCGCCCGCGCCATGAGGTCCATGGCCCGATTATCCCACTCCAAGTGTCTCAGTTCGCGGATAATTTCTTCCAATATCGGAATGGCCTCTTCGTAACGATCGTTTTGCACCATGTCCTGCGCCCGGCCGAATTCAGGGGGGCGTGGCGCATATGCCCGCTCATACTGCCCCGGCATGAAGGTCCGCGTGCCCCGGGGTTCGGTAAGAACGATTTCGCCTCCGCTCCGGGCGCGAATATCCGTGCCTTCAATCCGGGTGCCGTCCAGAAGGATCACGTAAGGCCGTTCGGCCCGGGCAAGGCCGGTGGACAGGACCAGCCCGGCCACGGCGCACCAGACGGCCTTTCTTCTCATCCATGTGTGTGTCGCTGTCATCATGTCATGTTCCTTTCCTTGCCTGAATATCCGTTCTTATGACGACCGATTCAAGGGGCCGCCCCTCCCTCCGCGACCGGTTCGCGTGTTTGGGCTTCCACCGCACGCCGGCGTCCTATGCGCCGTTGCTCGCGGACAAACTCGACATGTTCCCCCTGAGGAAAATAATCCAGGTATTGGCCGCAGATATCCTCCACCTCGTCGTAGCGCTCCAATTTCATGCTCAATTCAATGGCTTGTATTGCGCTGTTCTCGATAAGAGAACGCAATTCCGTATCGGTCGGATCCTGCAACAGGACAATGCGCAGAAATGTCGCCAGCGCGCGGTCATCCTCACCCATCAGCCTTTGCAGCCGGCCAAGCTCATACTGGGCTTTCTGATTCTGTATGTTGTCGCGGGAAAATCTCAGAATGTCGGCCAGTTCCTCTTGTGCCCGGTCAAATTGCTCCAATTCCCTGTGCGCACGCGATTTGACGAATTTCGCCTCGTAGAAAAACGGGGAACGGGGGAAATCCCGCAGCAGTCTCTCTAGATGAGTAACCGCCGCAGCATGGTCGCCCTGCGCCTGGAAGGCCTGTCCCAGGCCGAACAGGGCTCTTTGCAGCAAGGCTTCGTCATCGGTGGTATCCACCACCCTCCGATACGCCGGAATAACCGTTTCGTACAATCCTGCGTCCAGCATGGCCTGTCCGACCCGCGTGAATTCTTCAGGTGTATACGCTTCGGGTGAGGCCACCATTTGATTAAACGATTCCCGCGCAATGTCGTACAGTTCGTTCTCAATTGCGGCGGTCACCAGGGCGAACAAGGCGCTTTGCCCCTCCTCCGAATCGGGATACCGGCTTGCCAATTGATCAAAGGTATCCGTGGCGGCACGCGACGCGCCCAAACCAAGCTGTACGGTTCCCTTGTCGAACATGGCCCGCGGCGCCAGGACCGAGTCCGGATACCGCTCAAGAAAAGTGTCGTATGCCGATATCGCCCGCTCCCTGAAATTTTGACGCTGGTCTTCCGGCGCTTCCATGCGGGCCAATCCGTATCCGATGAAGAAATAGGCTCGTTCCACCAGCGAACGGTTTCGCTCGAGGTCGCGTGGACGGGCATTGTGCGACGACTGTGGATCGCCCGCCATTTGAATCACGCGGTTATATCCCCGGATCGCATCCCGGTAACGGCCGTCCCGCTGGTGGCTGTCGGCCAGGAGAAACTGGGCACGGACGGCTTCATGACCCGGCGGCGCCTGTTCGATAAACGCCGAAAAATGTTCAATGGCGCGCTCATAGTGCTCCCGCTGATAATAGGACCATGCCAGCGCGAAGCGGGCCTGAAGCGCACGGGAATGCCTTGGATACGTTTCAATGATGCGCCGGTAAAAATCATGGGCGCCCTCGCGGTCGCCTTGCGCATCCCGCATCCGGGCCAGGTCGAAAAGCACGGACGGGGCGCGGTCATGCTCCGGAAAACCCTCAAGATATTTTTCGTACAGGAACATGTACATATCCTCGTCTTCCCGTTCCGTGCGGTAATGATTGGCCGCCACCAATAGTGCCCGGCCCACGACATCCCGCCCGGCAAACCGTTCCGCGAGATAGGATGCCGTCATGCGCACATACAGATCCTCGGCGTTGCGCATATACGCGAGCAGAACATTGGAAAGGGCGTTCAAGGAAGGTCCGGCTTCGGGATAGGCATTCAATATCCGGATATACTCCCGGATCGCGTCATCGTATTTCTCCTGGCGGAAGAGGTTGTCCGCCATGCGAAATTGCGCCTCGACGGCATCATCCAGCAAACCGCCGAAATCCACGTTTACCGTACGGCCGTATTCATCCCGGAGTAGATCCACCAGTTCCTGCCCGCGCAGACCGGCCGCCGACCCCCACTCACTGGCGCCGTACTGGGCAAATACATTGTAGTATTCGGTCAACGCCGACTGCAGGGCGCGCAAGACATCGCTCTCGCGGGCGCCCTCTTCGCGCAACCGCTGGTATTGTTTATCGTAGAGTTCTCCCAGCATAAAGCGCGCGGTGGCCATCGGACTCAACGCGCGCGGGAATCCCTGTTCCCGAAGTGCGCGGTCGATCAATCTCAAATCGTCCATGAAATCCTGGATCAGTTCCCGGGCCCGGCCTTCACGGCCCCGTTCCAGCTCAACATAGGCCATGATCGGGATGGACCGGCCAAACCAGAGATCCTGCCCCCCCCATTGAATTTCCTCGGCCATTTCCATGGTCTTGTCCAGATACTCTGTGCGTTTGTCGCCCTCCGACTCGCGCGCAATGGCAAGATACAGGCGGGCCAGGTCGGTCATCAGACGACGCTCGGCGCCCGAGTCGGGGAGTTCGCTCGCCAGCGTGCGCTCGTAGGCCCGGGCCGCGCCTTCCCGGTCTCCCACACGCTCCAGCAACTGCCCGTATTCATAGGAGGCCTCCTGGTATACGCGCAGCAAATCGGGATCCTCCGGTACGCGGTCCCTGTATCGCTCAAAGAAATCGTCATAGATCTCACGGGCCCGCGCAAGATTGCCGATACGCGCATACCCCGTCCCGATAGCCAGGCGTATGGCTTCCGCCTGAGGCTGGTCCGCGGGTAATTCCTCGAGCATCTTTTGTGCGTCATCAAAACGTCGGCGGGCAATCATGATCTCGGCACGCGCCAGCATGGCTCGCTCACGCACGGCGGGATGACGCTCTTCCACACGGTCGATCACGGTAAGCGCATAATCCGGCAATCCTTCATCCACCAATCCCCTGGCAAATTCAAATTCCTCGTCCACATCCATGGCCAGCACGGCCGGAAGCGCAAAAAACATCGTTGCAGACAAGAGCGGAATTAAATACGTACAAGCTTTTTTCACCTTGTCGCCTTTCTGAAAAGCAGGGACGCACGCGGATGAAGCGTATCCGCATGCCTAGCCTGATGTTCTAATGTAATCTCTTACAACGTTTCCGTCAACACAGGGCATCCGGGTCAGAACTGAATGTGAAATGCGAGATGGGCCTCAATCTCCCGGGCGATCCGGTCCACAAGTTCCGGCGCCGCCTCCCGGTTGATTTTTAACAGGGCCAACGACCGGACGCCTTTGGAGTCATGCGGATTGCGCACGTCGTCGATGTTTATGCCGGATTCCGCCAAACAAGCGGCAATCTGCCCCAGAACGCCGGGACGATCCTGATACGTAAACAGTACGCAATGCCCCTTGGGCTCAAAATACAATTTATCGAAGTCGTTGATGCGTGAAATCATGAGATTTCCTTCGGTCAGCGTGCCCCGCACACTGACGTGACGAAATTCGTCGCGGGAAATATGGCCCATTAGATCCAGGGTGATGGAATTCTCATACCCCTTGCTTTCGTCGGTATCGCGATCAATATATTCCACGCCCATCTCCTTCAAATACTGAAGCGCGGCGGCGTAATCCATGGACCGGTCGAAATTCTTGTTCAGGGCTGCCACGATCGGCAAGACTAGCCACTTCGAATAGGGCTTTAGCGATCCGTAGAAACTGGTTTCGATCAGCTTCAACGGGACCTCGGCCCCCAATACCTGGCGCGCGAGGCGAGCCAGGGTAAACGACAGCTCCCCGAAGGCCTCATCCAGCCCCTCGGGAATATCGCGATTCACGACATAGGTGCTGATGCCCATGTCGTCGTATTCGATCAACTGCTCAGCCGAACGCCGGGCGGCATTGATGTTGGCTTCGACCGTGCTGGCTCCGAGATGCGGAATCATGACATCGGCGATATCCTCAACACTTTTGGAACCCGGTTCATCCTTGGGATATACGTCGTTGAGAAAACGCAGCTTCTTGTTTTTCCGGGCCGTGCGCAACGCGTCCTCGTGAATGACCCCCGCGCGCGCCGTATTGATCAGCGTGGCGCCGTCCTTCATCCGCTCCAGTAACGACGCATCCACCAATTGCCGGGTCTGATCATTTTCCGGAATATGCAGCGACACATAATCACTCTCCTCGAACAGGACCGGTAACTCGACCAGTTCCACTCCGAGATCGCGCGCACGATCCTCTGAAAGCACGGGATCGTATCCCAACACCCGCATCTCGAATCCACGCAAACGCCGGACCAGCGATTTCCCGATCGCCCCGAGTCCCAAGAGTCCGATCGTCTTGCCCGATAATTCGCGACCCATGAATTTCTTCTTCTCCCAGGCCCCCGACCGTACGGACGGATCCGCCTGTACAAGATGACGCGCATCCGCCAGCATCATGGCAATCGCCAGCTCGGCCACCGCATTGGCGTTGGCGCCGGGCGTATTCATGACATCTATGCCCTTTTGGCGCGCATATTTTGTGTCGATCGTATTATAACCCGCGCCGGCCCGGATAATCACCCGCAGCCCGGACAACGCGTCGATGATCTCCGGCGTGACTTTTTCGCTTCGCACAATCAGCGCATAGGCATCGCGGTGAGCGGCCGCCAACGCGTCCAGTGCCTGCTCCTCATCCTGAACCACCGAATACGCTCCGTGTTCCTCCAACATCCGGCGCGCAATGTCATTTAATTTCGTCGGTATTAATACTTTTTTCATGGCTGAATTATGGTCATGGTGGAATGGCGTTTCTGCGTTCCCGGTTCCAAACGCTCCAAGCCTACGACATCTTTCACCGGTATGGAAAGCCCGAATCGCCGGCAACCGGATCTCCGCTCTCCGGGCATTCGGCAAAGCACGGGTTTCCGTCCTTTCTAGTGGCTCGCCATTTTGCCGCTTGACCACGCCCTCAAGCGCTTCTAATGTGTGCCGACATGTGTAAGTCTGTGACAACCTATGCCGCGTTCTGCGTTTTGACCGCGCTCCTGATGACCGGTGCCGCGGGATCCGCGCAGGCATCCCGCCCCTACGAGGAAGAGAAGCCGCGCAGGTCTCGCTTTTCCCTCCTGCGCCCGGCGCGCTCCAATCCGGAAACCCAATTGCAATACGCCGACCACCTGCTTGAAAAGAACCGGCACCGCGGTGCCCGGCGCCAATACCGCGCGCTGGTGCGATACTGGCCCCATTCCCGGGAAGCCGCGCGCGCGCAGTTGCAGTACGCCCGTTTGCTTGAGGATTGGGGACGCGAATCCCGCGCCTTCGAGGAATACGAAAAGCTTATCCGTAGTTATGCGGGTCTGTTTCCCTACAACGAAGTGTTGGAGCGCCAGTTCCATATCGCCGCCGAGCACCTGGAGGAAAGGCGCGGACGCTTCCTCTTCTTCAGGAAAACCGCCACGCCGGAACGGGCCATACCCAAATTTGAAAGTCTGCTGGAAAACGCGCCGCAATGGAACCGGGCACCCAAGGTGCAGTATCTTCTCGGGCGAGCCCATGAAATGAGCCGCCGGTATGAATTGGCCGCCCACGCCTATGAGACCGTGGAGGCGCGATATCCGCGCAGCGAGTTCGTGGAAGATGCCTCGTTCGGTCGGGCGCGCGTCCTGTACCGGATCGCGCGCGAGCAACGGAATTATGATCGCGCGGCGGAAACGGCTCTCATCGCATTGAATATGTTTCTGCGCGCCTATCCCGAATCCGAGCATAGGGATGAAGCCCTGGCCTACAGGGAAACACTCACCACGCAGCGGGCGCGTATCGCGTGGAAGAAAGCGGATTATTATGACCGAATTGCCCGGCGGCCCCGGGCCGCCTTGATGGCCTATGAAATGCTCATGCAGGATTTCCCTCAATCCGAATGGCATGTTTTTGCGGAATCACGGGCGGCTGAAATCAGGTCCATATTGGAAAAGGACAACCCATGAATGATCTATTGCAACCGGCGCGCTTTTGGATTATCGGTTTGTGCCTGGTCCTGGCGTCAAACCTGACCGGTTGTGTCGGGTATCAGCTTGGATCGATGCTCCCGCCGGATATCCGAACCGTGCATGTGCCCACCTGTCTCAATGAGACCGATGAACCCTTGTTGGAAGTGGACGTCACACGCGCCGTCATCCGTGAAATCCAGCGGGACGGTTCCCTTCGTATCGCGGGAGCCGACGAAGCCGACGCCATTCTGGAGATCACGCTGACCGGCTTCAGGCTCAGCCCGGTCGCCTACGAACGGGAGATCCGCGGCCGCGCGGACGAATACCGGATGATCATTACGGCGAATCTGCTCATGACACGCAGCCCGGAGGGGGACGTAATCGTGGAGGCGCATCGCGTGTCCGGCGACACGGTATTTCCGCTGGTAGGCGATATGACGTCAGCCAAACTAACCGCCATTCCGGACGCAAGTGAGGATCTGGGAAGACAGATCGTTAATCACATGGTGGAAACGTGGCCTACGCCGCAGTGACCGGCCACGCGCGAAACCGACCCGCTCCCCGCACCATATCAAGCGCGGATCACTCCGGGTCGGACAAAAGCCGTGGCCGATCAGGACAGGGACCGGATCTTGTTGGCCGCCCGGGTCTTGCTGCGAATGGCGGTGTTCTTCTTGATAACACCCTGCTTCGCCGCCCGGTCCAAGGATGAACAGTATGCGCGAAACGCCTCCGTCATGGCGGCGCGGTCGCCCGCCTCCAGCGTCTCCAGAAACTTGCGCCGCATGGTTCCCACCCGGGTGCGGACCGGTCTGTTTTCCTGGTACTGACGTTCCGACGTGCGCAGCCGTTTCTTGGCACTTTTAATGTTCGGCATGAATCTACTCCGTTTCTAATCCAAAACGTAATTGCTGTATTGAGTCGTGACATAGTAGAAAGGAACCCCTCGAAGTCAACATCTTATCATGAAAGTGTTCAAATTCATTGTGGGCCTGGCCTTGATCCCGGCCTGTGTGGCGGTCACCGGGGCCCTGACGGAACTCTTCCGCCTGATCCAGTCTACGCCCGACCGCGGTCTCTCCCCGTCCGTATGGGGTCTGCTCATCGGGTTCCTGTTCTGGCTGTTTCTGTACGCGGTCCTCCCGCGGCCCGTGCGCGCCTACGTGCTGGCGCATGAACTGACCCACATCGTCTGGGCCTGGATGATGGGAGCCCGGATCAAGGGTCTGCGGGTTTCCGCGAACAGCGGTCACGTGAAATTATCGCGCACGAACTTCATCATCACACTGGCCCCGTATTTCTTCCCCTTTTACACGATATGTGTTCTTTTGCTCTACTTGGCCCTGTCCGCTTTCTACGACATGAGCTTGTACGAACCCGTCTGGCTGGGATGGATCGGGTTGACATGGAGCTTTCATCTTACGTTCACCCTTTCCGCCCTGGCGCAGAAACAGCCCGACATCCAGGAACACGGCCGGCTGTTTTCCTACACGCTGATCTACCTGCTGAATGCGATCATGGTCTGCATGGGCATCGTCGCGGTCACGGACGCGACCTGGGAACAATGGACGGGGTATTTCTTGAACGCGGCGGTGCACGCGTACGCCTGGATCTACACTACGATCAGGCAAACATGGGCGGGATAAAAAAGACCAGGGACCAAGGACCAAGGACTAAGGACTTCTCACCGATACGGCCGCATTTCAACCTCGACCCGGACGCCGTCCTCAATGTGATCGCCCGGGTGAATAATGACCGTCTCGCCCGCCTCGAGTCCGGACAAAACCTGGGTCCAGAGACCGCTTCGCCGGCCCGGTTCGATCCGGCGCCGGACCGCCCGGCTGTCCTCGACCACGAACACCGCCCATTCATCTTCATGACGGAACAGGGCGCTCACCGGTATCTGGAGTACGTCGTCACCCTCCCAGAGAATAAAGCGAGCCTCCACGCGATACCCTTTTCCGAGGCGCGCCCAATCCTCGCGCGGCGCATCCAGGACCACGAGCACCGGGACCCGTTGCTCCTCCACGCCAAGGGCGGATACGCGCATGAACCCGCTGGGTTCCACCCGTCTCACCCGCGCGGCCAGATCCCGGTCGCCGCCCCAGCGCATCAGCACCACCTTCATTCCCTCCTCTACGCGCACGGCGTCCATGGACAGCACATCCACGCGGACTTCAAGTTGGGAGAGATCGCCCAGTTCCAACAGGGGCTCCCCGGCCTGAACGGGCCCTTCGTCCCTCCGATGCCGGGCCAATACGTTTCCCGTAATCGGCGCCCGCACGCGCAGCACCGGAGCATCCTCGGGCGCCCGGCGCCCTTCCTCGATATCAAGCACCGCCTGCGCATTCCTCCATTCATAAGAGGCTGTTTCCAGCGTGTTGCGGGCCGCCCGTTCCGCGCTCACCGCCCGATCCCGCTCCGTGCCCAATCGATCCATCTCGGCCAGGCTGATATGCCCCTGCTCATGCAGGGCTTCGCCCCGCTCATATTCCTTTCCTGCCCATCGCGCCTCCGAGACGCGCGCCTCCAGTTCGGCTTCCGCCGCATCCATGCGCGCACGCGCCGCGCCGGCGGCTTCACGAGCCTGCTCCCGCGTCCGCACATCCAGGGCCGGCGCCGGGATGGCTTCCAGCTCGAATAATACGTCGCCCGCCGATACATCGTCGCCCACCTCCAACGTGATACGACGCAAATATCCGCCGATCGGGGCGGTCATGGTGTACGGATCCCGAAGATCCGTGCGCCCTTCCTCCTCCACGTATTCCGTGAAGTGATTCCGTTCCGCCGACACCGCGCTGACCGGCACGGGCGCGGGCCATAACGCCATCACAAGCCCGAAGACGATGCCCGCCCCGATAAGCGCCACAATGATTTTACGTTTCATGATTATTCCACCGCTTTGAGCGCCGTCACCATATCCAGCCTGCGCAATCGCCTTGTCATTAGCAAGGTGGAAATCGCGGAGGCTCCGAATACTCCCGCGGCGGCGAAGGCATACGTCCACCGCGACACCACAAACGGAACGCGGTAAATGTCCACCGTCAACGCCTGGTTCAGCAGGTACGCGAACAGCGTGCCGATCCCCCACCCGAGAGGGATCGCCAGCAACGCCAGGATCATGATCTCTCCGACCAGGATCCAGCTCACTTCACCCTGCGTAAATCCCAGTACCCGCAGGGTCGCCAGTTCCCGCGTGCGTTCGGCCAGCGCGATGCGCGCATTGTTGTACACCACCGCAAACGCGATGGAGATCGCCAGTAAAAACATGATCATCATGAATCCCAGCATGGTTTCCATATGCTCGCGGAAGGACCGCTCCGCATCCCCGACCAATCCGATCCCGGCGATGCGGGACATGTCCCGCAGACGATCATACAATTCCCGTTCCCGGGTGCGGTCGATCAACAACCACGCGCCGGACAGCGCCGGCCCTTCCCGCATGATCCGGTTCAGGGCGCGCCGTTCCATGTAGGCGCTGACCCCGAGCGGCTCATCCACCATCCCCGCCAACGGAAGCATCAACGTGCGCCGATGGCCTTCCATGATCTCTACGCGAACCGATTCCCCCACCGAAACGCCCAGGTAGTCGGCCAGGTACCGGGTCATCATGAAACCCTCCGGCAAAAGCGGTACGGGCCGGTACTCCTGGTCGATCAGACCGCGTAACCGGGCATCCCGTTCCAGGCCCAGGATACTCGTCTGATATTCCCGTACACCGTGGATCAGGCGCACCGGAACGGACCGGTAGCCCTCCGCGTAAAGCACCCCCGGCTGATGCGGTAGTTCGTGGAGAGCCCGCTCGGGAGTCGGTTCGGTAAAGGTGAGATGCACATCCATCTTCTGCACCAGCCGATACTGCACGTCGATCATGTGATCCACGGCATGGAACTGAAAACCGCCGACCACCAGCAGAGCGCCGGACAGGCTGATGCCGAGGACCGAGAGGGTGGTCTTGAGGGGATGCCGAGACATGTTGCGGATGATGATGCGGGTGGATTGTCCCAGCCATCGGATCAGAGGCGAATGCTCCACCCAGCCCTCGGAATACCGTTCCGGCGGCGCCGGACGCATGGCTTCCGCGGGCGGCAGTTTCACCGCCGAGCGCACGGAGGCAAACGCCCCGAAACAAGCCGCCCCCCCGGCCACGGCCAGCGCCAGGAGCATGACCCAGGGCTGGAGACGGAAACTCAATTCCGGAAAATGGAAGTATTCCAGGTACAGCCGGGCCATCCAGTCCGCCGCCCAGGCCCCGAACAGAATGCCCACCGTCGAACCGAGCAATACGATGAGCCCGGTCAGGCTTCCATAATGCACGGCCAGGTGCCGGTTGTCGTATCCGAACGCCTTCAACACCGCCACCTGCTCCCGCTGGGTGCGCACGATCCGGCCCATGAGCACGTGCAGGAGAAAGACGGCTACGCCCATAAATATCGTCGGCATGACCGTCGTCATCGCCCGGATCTGCTGAATCTCCTCCGACAGAAAGCGGTGCGAAAATTGATCGTCCCGATCATGCGCCCCAATTCCACCGTACGGCGCGAGGATCCGGTCCATTTCCTCGATCACCGGCTCCGCGCGCATCCCCCGTTGAAGGGTCAGAACAACATTGTTAAAGCCGCCTTCCATGGCAAACGCCCGCGACAAGGCCCTGCGATTCATCCAGAGAACGGCATAGCGCTTGTAGTCCGGCATCAGGTCGGTCGGCGCGACCTGATACACAAATTCCGGCGAGAGCACCAACCCGGTGATGGTGACATCCTCCAGGGCGCCCCGGATGATGACCCGAAGCCGGTCCCCGGCCCGGAGTCCATGCGCATCGGCGAAGGCCGCGCTTACCGCCACCTCCTCTGTGCGGTCCGGCGCCGGCAGCCGGCCCTCCCGTATGTAGAGCCGATTCACCGATGGTTGGCGTCCGTCCGGAATCGAGATGATGTGTCCGCGCACCGGGTCTTCAAAATACGGCACCTCCAACCGCACCGGTGCGAATACCCGCGTATTCAGTTGGTCCACCCCCCGGATTTCCCGCAGGCGGCCTTCCAGGTAATTCGGAGCGCGTGTCAGGTTGGCGAACACATCCGCATAGTGATACTCCTGATAAAACCGATCCTTGGTCAGGGTGAGCGCGTCCACGGTGGTCAGCGAAACGATCAGGGACATCACGCCCGCCGCCATCACCACTCCGATGGCAGCCACCTGGCCTTTCATCCTTAAGACATCGCGTAACAGCTTGCGGTGGATCGCGCGCATGACGGTCACCAGGTCAGTTCTTCCGGCGAGCGGCGTTGTTCATTGGACCGGACATCATGGATGATCCCATCGCGCATGCGGATGACCCGTTCCGCCATCTCCCCAATGACTTCATTGTGAGTAATCAGCGCCGTCGTTGTCCCCAGCTCATCATTGATGGTTTGAATGGCCTTCAACACGGAAACGCTGGTCTTTGAGTCGAGCGCACCGGTCGGTTCGTCGCACAACAGCACGGTCGGTTGTTTCGCGATGGCGCGGGCGATGGCTACGCGCTGTTGTTCCCCGCCCGATAGCTGCGAGGGAAAATGATCCATGCGTTCTTTCAGGCCGACCAATTCCAAGGCGTCTTCCGGGGAAAGGGGATTTCGGGCAATTTCGGTCACAATGGCTACATTCTCACGCGCCGTCAGGCTTGGGATCATATTGTAGAATTGGAAGACAAAGCCGACCTGGTGACGCCGGTACTGGGTCAGCGCCCGTTCGCCCGCCGTGGTCAAATCGGTGTCCCGGTATCGCACGGTGCCCGCCGTGGCCACGTCCAGACCACCGAGTATATTCAGAAGGGTCGATTTTCCGCAGCCGGACGGCCCGAGCAATACGGCCAGTTCCCCGGCGTAGAGCTCCATGTCCACGCCGCGCAACGCGTGGATCTTTACCTCCCCCATAAGGTAGATCTTCGTCACCTCGCGGGTTTCAAACACCACCTCGCGGGCATTGCCCTGGGTTCCTGTCTCATTCATGAACAAGGAGCATCATAGCTTGTGTGCCGATCCCGGAACAGAAAATAAACCCGGGAAACGGGTCGGGCCACGCGGGATTCGGATGAGGGAAGACATAATCGTTTGCCGTAATCGTCGCCCGTTCTCGTAATCCGAAAGGAAACAGGGATACGAAACAGCGACGTGCCCGGCACCACCCACAAGCCGGCTTTCACCCACCCCTTAATCCCCTCCCAGGAGGAAAGAACTTCGTGCGGTTTCTGTTTCGATTCTTGTTCCATCTTGGATCACCGATGGACGCGAACGGCGACGACGTGAGTCGCGTTGCGACAACGTCGCTCACGCGATTACGCGCGACGATTACGGATTACGAGGGAAGATATAATCGTCCACCATTCTCGTCGCCGTTCTCGCAATCCGAAAAGAAACAGGGTACGAAACAGCGATGTGCACGTTCCGACCCACAAGCCGGTTTCCACCCATCCCTGTATCCCCTCCCGCGCGATCCTGTTTTCGAGGACGAGGACGAGGACGAATGCCTTTCAGAGGCACATTGCGTACGAGCGCTCTCTAGCCCGACTTTCCCAATCGTTGGAACTATTTTCAGGACCCGTTTCCAACCGTTGGAGGATATATACCGGGTTTCTTCCAGTTGTTGGAAGGCTGTGCGATAACTTTGCTCATTCCCTGTCTTCGGGAGGGTCCGCGACCACGCGGACCATGAATGCATACACCGCAATTGATCATCGGCAGCAACCGTCCAACAGCGTACCGGGCAGCGGGGACGCTGCCCCTCCCGATTCCTACGCTTCATCGCCACCCTTCGTCCCCACACTTGATCGGATACGCTTAGTCGAACTGCTTAATCGATCAATCGCACGCTGTACCGATTTTCGAGGACGAGAACGAGGACGAGTACGACGACAACGATTCCTACCTCCTCCATCTGTCCATCCGTTCATCTCTTCTGCTCCGCGCCTCTGTCTTACTCCGTGGTCAATTCTTCGTCTTTGCGTTCTTTTCGGATTGCCTCTTCTAATTGGTGAACGATGGCGGCGACGAGAACGGATAACGATTGCAAGTACGTACGCCGAATGTGTTTCCAATCAGCGGGCAGGACGGGCATGGTATCGCAACGCAGCCCAGAGAATGGACAGAGCCAGTGCGATCAAAAGGCCGATACCCATGGCGGCGAGGATTCTCTGCACGATCCCCGGAGAGGCGGGTTCGGTTGCAGGCTGCGCCCGCTGAAGCACCTGAATGAGGAACGGTCGATCCCCGTCCGCCTGCGCATACTCCATGTACACATCCACTATCGCGTTTGCATACTCGGCCGCCAGAACGGGATCATACGCTTCCACGGTCACCTGGATAATGCTTGTGCGCCATAGCGCGTTCACGGAAACGGACTTTATCTTCTCCCGGATTTCCTCTTGAGGTCTCCCCAAACGCTTTCGCGCCTCGCGCTGAATATGGGAACTGTTCATGAGAGGCACTTGCGTCAGAATTACGTTCGGCTGCTCTTCCCACCGCACTTCCTGGACGCGCTCTACGGGCAGGTCGGAAGTCAACAAAACCATGGATGCGGCCCGGTAATAGGGAATCTCACGGACAGCCTGGACCGCCGCGACGGCGCCGCTTAACACCAGGACCACCGGGAGCACTTTCAGGAAGCAGGGAAACCACAGTCTGAGAAAACGCAGAAAGGCCTGCCGATCCGAGACATCACCCGCAACGACGCGTACCGTTAGTCCGCCCCGGATCTTCGCGAACCACCAGTACAGGGGATATCCCAGGATCGCGAGCGACAACATCCAAACCAACGTTGTACCCGCGGACACAAGCAGGAAGTACAGGATTTCGTACACCCGGGAAACGTCCCTCGGAACCGCGTGTTCATCCGCCCCGATCCATAAGAAATGGCCCACCATCCATACCGATGTGACCAGCAGGCCAATCAACCAGAAACCCAACCCCGCCAGCAGGCACGTCTTGAAGAAAGTCGCAAACGTCAATCGCCCTTTGATGGTGTGACTCATGTTTGGGGGGGGGTGGTTATGGGGAGACGATTCTGTCGAATTTGAGCCACTGGCGGCCTTGGCCACTCTTAAGGAAACGCTCGCGCTCCATGGCTTCAGAGAAATTAGTCGTAATTTCGTGGTAATATAACTCAAGAGGGCGTTGATTCTTCGTGCGTTTGCCCCGACCAGCATTGTGATCTTTCAACCGTTCCCGAAGATTACGTGCGGCACCCATATAGTTACGGCCGTTTATACCTCGAAGTACGTAGACACCGGGCAGTTCAGGCATTTGTGGTATAACATCGGAAAGGCTTCTCATAAGAATGGTGGTGGGGGAAGGATTCGAACCTTCGAAGGAATAATCCAACAGATTTCCCGCCGGAGGCGGGTTCGCCTGCGGCGAAACAGTCTGCCACCCCTTAAGCCACACCCGTCCGGCCCCGGCCTTCAGACACTGTTCGCGCTGTAGGGCATCGGAATACGTCGGAGAGTCTTCACAGTGCACAAGATGTAGTGGGCGTTGATTCTTTGTGCGAGTGGCCTTGCCTGCAAGATGAGCGGAAAGTCGTTCGTGAAGGTTTCTGGCGACCCCCGTGTATTGACGTCCATTGCGTCCCCGAAGCACATAGACACCGGGTCTATCCGGAATTTGTGAAAGAACATCAGCAAGCCGGTTCATAATAACTGGTGGCGGGAGAAGGATTCGAACCTTCGAAGGAATAATCCAACAGATTTACAGTCTGCCCCGTTTGGCCGCTTCGGTATCCCGCCATAAAATAATATTCAATAAACACCCCAAATCTTAATAATATCGGGGGCGTTGTCCAGAACGGAACCGGGAAAACATCGCATAATCCACGGCGGATTGCAACCCGGTATGCCGCTCACCGGCTTACAATCTGTTCAAACACGGAGGCAAAATCCTGCGCCACCGCCTGGGACTCAATCAACACGCAGTTTTCGTAATTGTGCCGGCTCGCCATCACCGTGAAATTATAGGAGCCTGTGAAGACCCGTAATTGATCGATCACGACGAATTTATGATGCATGGAAGCGCCGCTGCGGGACATTTTGATGCGCGTTACTTCCATGCCCCGCTCCTCCAACCGGTCAAGAATCTGTCGCATGGTTTGATGCGATGCCGTGCTTGCTTCGTATTTTATCCTCACGTTGGCGCCCCGGTTGGCGGCGGTGATCAAGGCATCCTGTATGCGGGTATGGGTCAGATAATAAGTCGCCACCAACACTTCCCGTCGCGCCTGTTGGATGGCATCAACCAACAAGCCCAGGCAATCACCGTCAAACGCGGGGGTGATAAAGCCGTGCTGGCGCGTACGCTGAGCCTCGGTCATCTCTGCCGGCCACGCCAGCAGCATACATACCAGGGCGATCCCTACGGAAATTCTTGGATGGGCATGCATAATCGGTCTCCTCAATTCACGTTTCTTTCCCCTCGCTGGAGGGATATGGCCGGACTCTCTCTTCCCCACATCCGTGTTACCCCTGTGATCCGTGGTTGTCTTTCACATTTTCCCGGCATACGGCTCAGCAGGAGCTTCGCCCTCCACGCTTCATACTTCCGTTGTGATCGGGTTGGAGGGCGAGGCTCCCGAGCCGGAAACCGTCTTCGGCTCCGCCCCCACTATTACCCCTTCGGCCTCAGGTATACCGCCGCGAGCGGCGGCAGGGTCAGCAACACCGAATGCTCCTTGCCTTGCCACGGGATGGGATCGGACGGCACCCCCCCCGCGTTCCCCATGTCCGACCCGCCATAGACGGCCGCGTCGCTGTTCAGAATTTCCTCGTAGTATCCCGGAAGCGGCACCCCGACGCGATAGCCCCCGCGCGGAAGGGGCGTAAAATTGAACGCGCAGACCACCACGTCGCCGGGATTGCGACCCCGACGGAGAAAAGTGACCACCGACTGCTCGCTGTCGTGGAAATCAATCCAATCGAATCCCTCCCATGAAAAATCGATTTCATACAGCGCCGGCGTCTGGCCGTACAGTCGATTGAGATCGCCCACGAGGTGTTTCAATTGGCGGTGCGGATCCCATTGCAACAAATGCCAATCCAGGCTTCTATGATAGTCCCACTCATCCCACTGGCCGAACTCCATGCCCATGAACAGCAGTTTCTTGCCCGGATGAGCATACATATAACCGTACAGCAAGCGCAGATTGGCATACTTCTGCCACAGGTCGCCGGGCATCTTGGAAAGCATATTCGCTTTTCCGTGCACCACTTCGTCATGGGAAAACGGGAGAATGAAATTCTCGGTGAACGCATAGAGCAGGGAAAATGTGATATCACTGTGCTCATACTTCCGGTACACCGGATCCTTGGAGAAATATTGGAGCGTGTCGTGCATCCAGCCCATGTTCCATTTCAGCGTGAATCCCAACCCACCCAAATACGTCGGCCTGGACACCATGGGCCATGCCGTGGATTCCTCGGCAAATGTGGCAATGCCCGGATATTCCGCATGCATGATCTCGTTGAATTTTTTCAGAAATGAAACGGCTTCGAGGTTTTCTCGTCCGCCATACTCGTTGCTGACCCATTCCCCTTCCTTCCGGGAATAATCCAAGTAGAGCATGCTCGCAACGGCATCCACACGGAACCCGTCCACATGGTACACATCCGCCCAGAACATGGCGTTGGACAAGAGAAAACTCCGCACCTCGTTCCGCCCGTAATTGAAGATCAGCGTACCCCAATCCATATGCTCCCCTTTACGCGGATCGGAATGCTCGTACAGGTGGGATCCGTCAAAATAGCCCAGTCCATGCCCGTCCTTTGGGAAATGCGCGGGCACCCAATCAATGATGACTCCGATCCCCTCCTGGTGACATCGGTCGATGAAATATTTGAGGTCGTCCGGCGAGCCAAATCGCGATGTGGGGGAATAATACCCGATGGTCTGATACCCCCAGGATCCGTCGAACGGATGCTCCGATATGGGGAGCAGCTCGATATGAGTGAATCCCATCTCCTTGACATAGGGCACAAGCCGTTCCGACAACTCCCGGTACGTCAACCACCGGCCATCCTCTTCCGGAACCCGCTGCCAGGAGCCGAGATGGACTTCGTATACCGACAACGGCTTCTCAAGCCAGTTGGTCTCACGGCGTCGATTCAACCACTCCGCATCGTTCCATTCATACGCATCAACATTCCACACCATCGATGCCGTGCGCGGCCTGAGCTCGGAAGCAAACGCATAGGGATCGGCTTTCTGGGTCAAGTATCCGTTCCGGCTCTTGATTTCGAACTTGTACAAGTCTCCCGGCTTGAGGGCCGGAATGAAAATTTCCCAGAGCCCCGCCCCCCCGCGGCTCTGAAGCGGGTGATGTCTTCCATCCCACCGGTTGAACCAACCAATGACGCTGACCCGCATGGCGTTCGGCGCCCATACGGCAAAATGCACGCCTTCCACTCCGTCGATCGTCATGGGATGCGCGCCCATTTTCTCATACGTACGATAATGGGTTCCTTCGCCGTGGAGATAGAGGTCGAAATCCGATATTTGGAGGGGAAAACGGTATGGATCGTCCAATTCCCAGACATGATCGTCATGGCCGGTCATTTTCAGGCGATACGGGAATGGAGAGGTCTCGGGGATGACGATCTCAAACAATCCCGCCGTATGAATTTTATCCATCGGCCATGCATGGTCCGTCCGGACATCCACGACCGCCACATCCCGCGCATAGGGCTGAAAACTGCGCACCACCACGGCCGATGCCGGATCCGCACACGGATGCATACCCAACACTTCGTAGGGCGCGTAATGATTTCCCTCCACCAGGGATTCCACAATCTGCTTATTTAATAAGGATTTTGCCTGCTTCAATCGTCTCTCCCTCGTCCATCGCACAACGTCAACCTACCCAATAAGCCGGTCATGGTATACCACGGCGGTTTGTATTACACCCAAAAAATAGCGTGTATCATCCCTCCTCTCGACATCAAAAGGCAGATATGATAGCACATGAAGCTCCCGGCATCATAGGGCCGGTTTGATCAAGGCAATCAATATGCACACCAACAAGGAATATCGGAATAGGGCTGCCCTGTCCAAGCGGGTCGTGGTCAAGATCGGAAGCCGGGTACTGGTTCAACGCTCCGGAAGGCCCGATCTCCAACGGATCAAAGCCCTGGTCAAGGACATTGCCCGCCTTCGCCGTGGCGGCCGCGAGGTCATCGTCGTGTCCTCGGGGGCTATCGGAGCCGGTATCGAGGCGCTCGGACGCCGAACACGTCCCGACAACCTGCCCGAACTGCAGATGGCGGCCGCCGTAGGCCAGACCCGGCTCATGAGCCGGTACGAAAAACTCTTTGCCGCTGAAAAATTCAAAATCGCCCAGGTCCTGCTCACCCACGACGATCTGCGTCACCGCAGCCGCCATCTCAATGCGCGGAATACCATTCTTACGCTACTGCGCAACAACATCATTCCTATCGTCAATGAGAATGACGCGGTGGCCGTGGATGAGATTAAATTTGGAGACAACGACATCCTCGCCTCCCTGGTGTCGTTACTGGTGGATGCCGAACTACTCATTCTCTTATCCACGGTGGACGGCCTGCGGCGGCCCGTCGCATCGGGGCGTACCCGGCGGGTACCCCACCTCGAGGGCATCACATCCGGTGTGCTGAAATTAGCCCGTGATCGGGAAAGCGTGTTTACCGTCGGCGGCATGGCATCCAAGCTGGAGGCGGCCCGCATGGTGGTCGATATGGGCACGCTGGCGATTATTGCCAACGGACGGAAGACGGGAGTGTTGCAACGTATTGTCGACGGCGACGATGTCGGCACGGTTATCGGTCTGCCGCGAACCCTGGAAAAACCGGCATTGGCCAGCCGGAAAAAGTGGATTGCCTTTTTCAACAAGGCGAGTGGAACCCTCACCATTGATGACGGCGCCGCGCTGGCACTTGAAAAAAAGGGGAAAAGTCTCTTGCCGATCGGCATCAAGGAGGTACAGGGTGAATTTGAAGTCGGTTCGGTGGTAAATGTCCGATCCGAAAGCGGCGCCCTCGTGGCGCGCGGGCTTACGGAATACGCCAGTCGGGACGTTCGCAAAATCAAGGGCCACCGAACATCGGAAATCGCCTCCTTGCTCGGAGCCAAGGACTTCGACGAGGTTATTCACCGGGACCATATGGTGATCCTCAAAGACCAACAGGGGAAATGACATGAGTCTGCATAAAGAGATGATTCTGCTCGCGGATCGCGCCGTGGAAGCGGCCGAACAGCTGGCCACGCTGACCTCGCGCAGGAAGAACAACATGCTGGAAGCCATGGCGCAGGAACTGGAAGCGCGGCGCGATCACATCCGGGAAGCCAATTCCCGCGACTTGGACGCCGGGCGCCGGGCCGGACTGTCATCGGCTCTGCTGGACCGCTTGGAGCTGACCGATGCGCGCATCGATTCCATGATCAAGGGACTCCGGGCCGTCATTGTGCTCAAGGACCCCGTGGGGGCCCGGATCAGCGGATGGGTCCGTCCGAACGGGTTGGAAATCATCAAGAAACGCGTTCCCATCGGGGTTATTGCCATTATTTACGAATCCCGGCCGAATGTTACGGCGGATGTATCCGCTCTCTGCATTAAAACGGCCAACGCCGTCATTCTCCGCGGCGGGAAGGAGGCCCGGCATTCCAACCACGCCATTGCGGAAGCGCTTCAGGAAGGCGGCAAAAAGAAGGGACTCCCCCCCCACGCCATTCAGCTCGTTCAAACAACGGACCGGAACGCCGTACGCGAATTGGTGCAGATGACCGGCCGGGTGGATCTTGTCATTCCCCGCGGAGGCGAGGCCCTGATCCGAACCGTCACGGAAAACGCCCGCGTCCCCGTGATCAAGCATTACAAGGGCGTCTGTCACGTATACGTGGAAGAAAGCGCCGACCTCGAAATGGCCTACCGGATTTGCGAGAATGCCAAGTGTCAGCGGCCCGGCGTCTGCAACGCAATGGAAACCCTGCTGGTGCACAAGAACATCGCGCCTGTGTTTCTTCCCGAAATGTCCCGCCGCCTTCAGCGGGCCGGTGTGGAACTGCGGGGGGACGAAGCGGCACAATCCATTGTGCCGGACATGAAGCCCGCCACGGAAGCGGATTGGGATGAGGAGTACCTTGATTTGATCCTGTCTATCCGCGTGGTACCGGATACGGATGCCGCCATTGCCCATATCAACCGCTTCGGGTCAAAGCATTCGGATGCCATTGTGGCGGAGTCGGAGGCGGCACAAAAAACATTCCTGCAGCGCGTGGATTCATCCACCGTGTATGTCAACGCCTCCACCCGCTTTACCGACGGGGCCGAATTCGGAATGGGCGCCGAGATCGGGATCAGCACGGACAAGCTGCATGCCCGCGGCCCCATGGGGCTTGAAGAACTCACCACGTACAAGTATGTCGTGCTGGGATCCGGCCAGATACGGGAATGAAGCCAATGCCGGGTTCATACGAATGGGGAAGAATCTACGGGATTCCAATCAGGGTCCATATCACCCTGATCATCCTGCTCCCGTTGTTAGCCCTTCATCTCGCCGCCGTGCTGCGCACTTCCACCCTCTGGGGCTTGCTGGCTGCGGCCGGCCTGTTCGGCAGTGTCGCCCTTCATGAACTCGGACATTCCGTGATTGCCCTCTCCAAGGGCATCCGGGTTCGCGAGATTCTTCTTCTGCCCATAGGCGGAATCGCCCAACTGGAGAGCATGCCGGATCGCTTCCAGGACGAATTGCACATCGCGGCGGCCGGTCCCCTGGTCAGCCTTGTTCTCGCCCTCGGATGCATGATAGCGGGCATGCTGGTCGGCGCCGCGGGTTTGGCATCGCTTTCACTGGTACTGCGCGTACTGGGACTCATGAACCTATTTCTCGCGCTGTTTAACCTGTTGCCCTCCTTTCCCATGGACGGCGGCAGGATTTTCCGCGCCTGGATGACGCCTCGCGTCGGACGCGTGGAGGCTACGCGCATAGCCGTCAAAATCGGACGCTTCATGGCCCTTGTGTTTGGTTTTTTCGCGCTGTTGCAGTTCAACCTTGTTCTTCTGGCCATTGCCATCTTCATCTATATGGCCGCCGGGGCCGAATACCGCATGGTGCTGATGCAGGATGCCGCCCGGAGAGGCTCGTCGCCCTGGCCGTACCACGAACCGGCTTGGCCCCGGGAGCAGGAAGATCTTGATGTGCGCGTGAGTCCCCCGCCCTACGCACACCGGAAGCCATCAAGTCCATATCCGCTCTTTGGCGATATGCTCCGCAAACAACGCGAACTGTTTAACGATCTATTCCGCAATTCGTGATCCGCCGGGTTCTTTATAACGTCTGACGGATCATCTCTGCCAGATCGGCGCCGCGCAGGTCTCGTCCCACGATCACCCCGTTTTGATTGAGCAGAAAGTTCCGGGCCTCGCCAAAGATCCCGTATTGCGCCGGAATCGACCGATTCCCCGCGATCTGCGGCCAGGAAATCCGTTGCTCACGCAAAAACCGTCTCCATGCGTCCACATCACGCCCCATGAAGATTCCGATAATCTCAAACCCGTCCGGATGATACCGCTGATAGGCATTCTTTACATTCGGCAGATCCCGCCGCCACACCAACCACTCGGGAACATAGAAATCAACCAGGACCACCTGTCCCCGGAAATCCGACAAGCGTACGGGATTTCCATGGATATCCACGCCTGAGAAATCCGGCAATAATCGCCCCGGCGCAAACCTCGCCTGTTGCTGATACTTCAGCATGGTGGTTACGGTGATGGATTCGCTTCCACCTACCCGGGGTCTCGTCACGGCCAACGGTACTTCTCGACCCCAACCTCCTTCATAGGCATAGGCTTGCGGATCGTAGTGACGGCTGGCTCGAAATTCCTCGATCAACGCGCCAATAGCGGCGTCATCCCCGCGCCGCGCATGAATCTCCGCCAATTGGACGTATATCCGGCGCACATTGTGATACGGCTGGTCCTGGTAGGCGGATAAGGTCTTTTTCAGAATATCCAGCGCCCGCTGATGATCGGAAAGCATGTTGCCGTACACCACGGCTTCGAGCACACGCAACTCAATCAGCTCTTCATGTGCTCCCCTCCGGCCGGCTTTCCCGATCAGTTCGTTCAAATCGGACAAGGCCCTGTCCCATTCCGCCTGCGTGAAATATCCGTGGCTCATCGCCTGCAACCGACTGGCCAGTTCCAAACGTTCGCGTCCGATCGAATCCGCCGCCATGCCGGCCTTAAGCCCCATAACGAATATCAACAGACAGATCCCCAATAGTATTTCGATGCGCCGAATCTTCATGGCTACTCCGCCTTTCTTGTTACGGGGAACCTTAACGTTTTTCCATCGCATTTGCAATATCATCACTTATACGATTGAAAAAGATTGCGACCCGTTTACCCTGTCCGCTTATGCATCACTGGATCCATGCCGCCGTTAACTACCAGATCAATCTGCGCGCCCTGGCGGCGCGGGAACCGCGCAATCCATTCGAAGCAACGGAAGAAACGCCCCTGGCGGATTCCGCCCTGGCCTATTCGACCCGCCGGCTGCCCGCCCTGAAGAAACTGGGCGTCACCATCCTTCATCTCATGCCCCCCTTCTCCATCGGGATCGAGGGACGAAAAGGCATCGGATCCCCGTACGCCGTGAGGGACTTCCGGACCGTCGATGCCGAATATGGAACAACGGACGAGTTGGCCGCCTTGGTCCGTGCCGCCCACGAACTGGGACTGAAGGTCATTCTCGGCATGGTGCCGAATCATACGAGCCGCGACCATGTGTGGGTGCAGGAACATCCCGAATTCTATGTCCGGAACGGCGACGGATCCATCGCCTACGATGCCGACTGGCATGACACTGCCAAACTCGATTACCGCACACCCGGTTTGAGGCGGGCCATGCTCGACCTCTACGATTATTGGTTGAGCTTTCTCGGCGAGGGATCCGGCGGCCACCCTGACGGCGTGGATGGTTTTCGTATCGACATGGCGCACTTGATCAATGACCTGGGTTTCTGGAACGAGGCATTGGAGGAATTAAAGAGCAAGCATGCCTCACGGGAATTGCTGTTCCTGGCCGAATGCTACGGAATGAAGCACAACCTCGATCTGTTCCAGCGCGGAATGAACGCGGCCTATGATGACGACTTTTATAAAATCATGCTCTACTTCTATGGCGTGGATGATTCCGGCAATACCCTGCTTCTCCCGAACCGTAAACACGCACAACGCAACGACCTTTTTCGGGACATCTATGCCGCGTTCAAAAGGGGCGGCCTCGCGGGTGCGGCGGAAAAGGCCCTGATGAATTACGAGGAGCATTTACCCGGCACCGAACGGGATCCGATCCTGGCCCGGTACACCGATAATCACGATGAAGGTCGCGGCCTGTACCGCTTCGGCGAGGGCGCCGTCAAGGCCATGAACCGGCTTCTCTTCTTCTCGGCGCACTGCCTCCCCTTCCTGTTGGCCGGACAGGAATTCGGCGCCCTGAACCGCCCTCCCATTCACGAGCGCATCCAGCCATGCGAGAAGGGGTGCCGGATCCGCACAAACGCGAAGGTCAAGACGCGCGATGGCGTGGAGTTCGAAGGCAACCTGTTTGCCCGCACATACGAAAAACGCAGGGAATGGTATGCCTTTTACCAGGACCTGATCGCGGTTCGCTGCGCGAATCCGGCCCTTACGCATGGAACATTCCGGCCCCTCGATGTGGGCGAAGCCTCCGCCGCATCCCGCCGGACGGTGGTGGGCTTTACCCGCGTTTACGAAGGACAAACCCTGCATGGGGCCGTGAATATCGGCCCGGAACCGCGGCGCCTCCGACGGGTCTCCGGGCTTACGGGAAAACCGCTGTATGGAGCCCTGAATGGCGATATCCTGCAACCGTTTGAAGCCGTTCTGGTGCAAAGGGCATGATCCACCATCCATCTTTGTCTTGATCTGTATCCCCGACTTGGACAATAAAAGCGTTTTGCCATGAAAATATGAGAACCGATACACGTTGCACCGTTGAACATGAAGCACCTATTGACATTATGTGACTGGACGCCTGAAGACATCCTGCAAACGCTGGATCTGGCCCTAAAGATCAAGGCCGAACCCGATGCGTATGCCGATGCCATGCACCGGAAAACGCTGCTCATGGTATTCGAAAAGCCGAGCCTTAGAACACGGGTGTCGTTCGAAACCGGCATGACACGGATGGGCGGCCACGCCATCTACTACGACATGAGCACCTCACCCCTGGGCGCAGGTAAGGAGACTCTGCATGATACCATCAAGTCGGTCAGCCGCTATGTGACCATGGTCATGGCCCGATTGTACGACCATGATCATATCGAAGAATTGGCCCGGCACGCAGAAGTGCCCGTCATCAACGGCCTGACCAATTATGCACATCCCTGCCAGATCATGGCCGACCTGTTGACCATCCTGGAGAAAAAGAAGAGGCTCAAGGGCATCAAGGTGGCGTATGTCGGCGACAGCAATAACAACGTAACGCATTCCCTGATGTTCGGTTGCGCCATGACGGGAGCCGACATCACCGTCGGATGCCCGGAAAGCCCGGAGTATGCTCCGCAGGAAAAGGCCGTCCGGGAGGCAACACGCCTATCCGCCGAAAACGGGTCAACGGTCTCGATCACACACGATGCCGGCGAAGCGGTCGATGGCGCGGATGTAGTCTATGCGGATTCCTGGATGAGTTATCATATTCCCCAGGACAAGCGGGAGGAGCGAATCCGGATATTTCATCCCTATCAAGTCAATGAAGCGCTCATGAAACAAGCCGCCCCGGATGCCATATTTATGAATTGTCTGCCCGCCATGCGCGGTTACGAGCAGACGGCGGGGGTGATCGACGGCCCTCAATCGGTGGTCTTTGATCAGGCCGAAAACCGGCTACACGCACAAAATGCCGTCATGCTGAGCCTGTTGAAAAGCGCCGGCCGGACATGAATCGGGCTCCGCACGCGCAGCCCCGGCACCCGTGAAGAGTTAGAGACACAGGACAAAGGCATGACGGAATTGTCATCTCCACCGCGGATCCTGATCATCAAGCTCAGCTCGCTGGGCGACCTGTTCCACGCCCTGCCCGCGGTCCATCGTCTTAAAGATGCGTGGAACGCGGAAATCGACTGGGTGACGCAATCCGAATACGCCGACCTGGTTCATGCCTTCGATGATGTCAGCCGGGTCTTTGTTTTCCCCCGGCGCCATTTTATTCACGGCATACGGCGTTTGCGCCGGGAATTGCGGCATACGCGATACGATTACGTGCTTGATCTCCAGGGTCTTTTCAAAAGCGCCTTGGTAACAGCCCTTTCCCGCGGACGCCGGAAGATCGGGCCGTCTTTTCACCGGGAGTGCAGCCGCCTGTTTTACCGTGAAATCGCCGGGAAACGAAATCGTAACCGTCATGCCGTGGACGAAATCATGGATGTCGTGCGGCATCTCGGGATCGAACCGACTCCGATCGAATTTCCGACCGCGTTTCCGGTCATGACGCCGGACAGGCCGTCTCCCCGCGTGGCGTTTATTCCCCGTTCGCGCTGGACAACAAAGAATTGGCCCGCGAGCAAATTCATCGAAACCGGAAATGCATTGATCCGCGCCTGCAACGCAAATGTATATCTCGTCGGTTCCAAGGAAGATCAGGCGGCCTGCCTGGAAATTGAACAGGGACTCGAACGGCCCTGCCGCAACCTCTGCGGAACGACCAGCCTGATCGAACTCGGAGGATGGCTGCAATCCATGGACCTGGTCATTTCCGTCGATTCCGGCCCCCTGCACATGGCCGCCGCGGTGGGCGTCCCGGTAATGGCCTTGTTCGGCGCCACCGACCCGCTCCGCACCGGGCCCTATGGCCGTGGTCATCGCGTAATCGCACGGACCGATCTGTCCTGTCGACCTTGCTGTTCCCGCGTCTGCCGGCGCCCCGAAAGAGATATCGCCTGCCTGGCCAATCTCCCGGAAACGGATGTCATCAAAAATGCCCTGGATTTGCTGTCGAATACCTGACGGATGCGGCGGTTACCGGCCGTCAGTTTTCCGGTTTCGCCAGGGCTTTCCGAATCTGTCGCGCCATGACGGGTCCGACACCGTGAACACGCGCGATCTCTTCCTCCGATGCGCGCCGCAATCGGGTAATGGACCCGAAATGTGAAAGGATCAACTGTTTTCGTTTATCCCCGATGCCGGGCACCTCATCCAGCAGCGATTCCCGGATGCGCCTTAGTCGGAGCTTGCGATGATAAGTCAGCGCAAACCGATGTGCCTCATCCCGTACGCGCTGCAAAACCAGCAACGCCGGGGAATCGGATGGAAGCCGCAGGGGCGTCCGGGATTTACTCCCGTAGGCCATGGACATCGGATATATTTCCTCAAACCGTTTGGCCAGGCCGATGGCCGGCACGTTTTCCAGTCTCTGCTCATCCAGCACCCGACGCGCCGCCCGCAATTGCGTGATGCCCCCATCCAATATGACGAGATCCGGAGGCTTCCCTTTCTCCTTGATCAAGCGTTCAAACCGACGCCGGATCACTTCCCCCATCATGCCCGGATCATCCGATCCTTCCACGGTTCGTATGCGAAACAGGCGATACCGTGAGCGCTGCGGCATACCGTCAACCGCGCACACCATGCTGCCCACGGCGTGTGTGCCGGAAATATTGGATATATCGTAGGCTTCCATGATATTCGGCTCCCGCTTCAAGCCCAGCACCTTTTGCAAATCCCGTATCCCGGCGCGCGCGTCCCCGGCTTTGAGCGTCAAGGACTTGGTCCCTCGAATCCGCCGCTTGATCGCGTCCTGAAGCAGAAACAGCGTATCGCGATAAGCGGCGGCTCGCTCGTATTCATTTTTCCGGGACGCTGCGTCCATGGCCTCCCTCACCTCACGCAGGTATTCCGGGCGCTCTCCGCGCAGAAACGAACAGGCCGACTCCACCCGCTCCCGGTATGCCGACCGGCTAATCTTCTGAATACACGGAGCCGAACAGAAACGAAGGATATCGTTCAGACAATGTTTATGGTCAATCGGGCCGGGTACGCGAGGGCGGCAGACCCGCAGTCCAAACCGCTTCTCCACGAATTCGCGCGCCACATGAGCCGCCGCGGATGAGGCATAGGGGCCGAAATAGGTGGCCCCGTCATCCTTTTGAATACGGCACGTGGTGAAGCGGGGAAACGGCTCGTTCCGGTTCACCCGAAGAAGCAGAAACCGTTTGTCGTCGCGAAATAGAATATTGTACCGCGGCCGGTATTCCTTGATCAGCCGTCCTTCGGTCAACGTGGCTTCCGCGTCATTCCGAAGGACGAGGTAATCGAGATCGTGGATACTGCGAATCAGACCGCGTAATTTGGGTTCCGCGCTGCGCAGGGTGCCGGACCGGAAATAGCTTCGTACGCGATCCCGCAGGGAAACGGCCTTGCCCACGTATATGATCTTCCCGTGCCGGTCGCGCATGAAGTACACGCCGGGCTTGTCCGGCAGGGCCTTCAGCTTGTCCTTGATGTTGCCAGGGACATTCATGTCACATCCATCGGAGGGCCTCGCCTCCCGTTACCGCAATGAATCGCCCGGTTTCAAGCCGTGTCCGCACAGATACGCATTTCCCGTCATCCGCTTCTTTCCCTCCGGCTGCACCTCCAACAGCCGCAGCGCGTCCGATCCCGTTCCAACCAGAGGCCCCTCCGCGTCACAGGAAAGCACGGTTCCGGGTTGGCCGGATGATGTTGCCGGCTCCACGCGCGCCTGCCATATCTTCAGCATTGATCCATCGGGCAACGCACAAAAACAGCCGGGCCAGGGAGAAAACCCCCGGATACGATTGCGCAGGACCTGCGCCGGCAGCGACCAATCCATCCGGCCGTCTTCCTTGGTCAGCTTGTGTACCACCGTGGCCTGCGCATGATTCTGCCGAACGGCTCGTACGCGCCCCTGCCGAATGTCATTCAAGGTCTCTACGAGCAGATCCGCCCCGATCCGAGCCAGGCGTTCGGTCAGGGTTTCCGTTGTGTCCGTATCGCGAATCGGTTCCGATACCTGCCGCAGAATATCGCCGGCGTCCATGTCTTTGGCCACACGGATAATGGAAACGCCTGTCTCCTTTTCTCCGTTGGCCAGCGCCCATTGAATGGGTGACGCGCCTCGGTATTTCGGGAGCAGGGACGGGTGGATGTTGATGGCTCCGAGCGGAGGAATGGCCAGGATGGCCGGCGTGATATATTGTCCATAAGCCGCTACGACAATAATGTCAGGCGTCTGTTCCCTGATGTGATCCACGGATTTCGCCGCCCCGATCTTTTCCGGTGTCCACACGGACAGACCCGCCCCCTCGGCCATGGCCTTGACCGGGCACGGGGCCGATTTCCGGTTCCGGCCCTTCGGCCGATCGGGTTGACTCACCACGGCGAGCACCCGGTATTCAGGGTGCTCCATCAGGCGAGTCAAGGCCGGGCAGGCCAAATCTCCCGAACCCATGAATACGATCTTCATGATCAAATCCTTTCATGTGACCGCAGGAACGTCACTTTAAATGTGTTTCGTCCGTACCCGGACCGATGTTCGTCTTCCAACCTGCGTCCAATTCGTCCTGTTCCCTCTTCCGCCTCGCCAGCCGGTCTAAACTATACCATACTGCACCGCCTATGCATCCGACATCCGTACAGGGCGTGAGCCACAACAACCGGAGCCCCCGAGGCCCCGACGCTCCGAACAAAACAGGACGGATTCTGATCCGGTCACCCGGGAAGATCGGAGTGCCGAATTGGCTCCTGCTCGATTCCCCGGAAACCATATTTCGCATACACCGCCGCGAAGAGGTCGTTCCCGCACTCCTCGAGATCGGGCGGGCCACCGAGCGCGGGTATATGGCGGCCGGTTTTATTTCGTATGAAGCCGCACCCGCCTTTGACTGCGCCATGCGGACACACGAACCGGGAACACTGCCCCTGCTCTGGTTCGGCCTGTATCCGCCTGTCGCCCCGGTCTCCTCCTTCCCGTTCAAGCCGCGCGCCTTTGAATTGTCCGGGTGGAAGGCGTCCGTATCCCCCGTGGCGTACCGGTCCGCCATCCACGAGATCAAAGATCGCATCGCGGCCGGAGATACCTACCAGGTGAACTACACATTCCGGCTGGATTCCCTGTTCACGGGAGATCCTTTTTCCTTTTTCAACGCCTTGTATCGTTCGCAACAGACCGGGTATGCGGCCTGGCTCGATACCGGGGATCATTATATCTGTTCCGCCTCCCCGGAACTATTCTTCCGCCTCGATGGCCGATCCATTACCTGCCGCCCCATGAAAGGAACCGTCACACGGGGCCTGACCTGGCAGGATGACGAAGCACGAGTCGAGCGCCTCCGCCATTCCGAAAAGAACCGGGCGGAAAACCTGATGATCGTCGACATGGTTCGCAACGACCTTGGACGAGTCGCGCGGACAGGCACGGTGCGTGTGCCGCGCCTCTTCGAAATTGAACGGTATGACACCCTTCTCCAGATGACCTCCACCATTGCGGCTGAAACGGACGCCGCGCCGGTGGACCTCTTTCGGGCCTTGTTCCCGTGCGCCTCGATAACCGGAGCACCCAAGATCCATACCATGCGCATCATTCATGACCTTGAATCAACGCCTCGCGGGATCTACACCGGATGCATCGGTTTTCTGGGGCCCGGCCGCCAGGCGCAATTCAATGTCGCCATACGAACCGTACACATCGACCGGGCCACCGGTCGGGCCGAGTACGGGACCGGCGGGGGCATCGTATGGGATTCCGCATCGGAAGCGGAATTCAGGGAGTGCGAAGCGAAGACCCGGATTCTGCACGCGAAGCGCCCGGTGTTCCGTCTCCTCGAAACCATGCTCTGGAAACCCGAAACCGGGTATTATCTTCTGGACCGTCATCTTGACCGTCTGACGGAGTCGGCGCGCTATTTCGGATTTCGTGTTTCAAGCGCGTCCATCCTCTCAACGCTGAACAAGTACACGGAAACCCTGCCGCCCCGTCCTCATCGCGTTCGCCTGCACGTGGACGAGAACGGAGCGGTCTTCATTGAGTCCGACCGCCTGCCCCCCCGGCCGGAAAGCGGTCCGCTCCGCGTCAAACCGGCACGGCACCCCGTTTCCTCCCGCGACCGGTTCCTGTATCACAAGACTACGTTTCGACGCGTATATGAGGACGCCCGAAAGACGCGGGAAGACTGCGACGATGTGCTGCTCTGGAACGAGCGGGGCGAAATCACCGAAAGTACGATTGCCAATGTCGTGATCGGAAAACCGGGTGATTGGGTTACCCCTCCCGTATCCTGCGGCCTTCTCCCGGGAACCCTGCGGGCGCATCTCCTGGACCAGGGCCTGATCCGTGAATCGATCGTGCGCCGCGAGGATCTCGAAAGGGCGGAACACATCTATCTCGTCAACTCCGTCCGGGGATGGATGGAAGCCATCGTGGTTACGTGACCTGAGCCGAGGGGCTCAACGCTCCCGCCCGGCATCAGCGGGCAACCCGTCGGCCCTACCCGGCACACGGCCGCGGCCGCGTACATCATGTTTCCCGCGACAACGGACTACGAATTCTCGTTTGGGCCGGGATACCATTCCGTCCCGGTTTCCGCATCCAGGATCCGGAAATTCTCAATATGCACACCCGGGTCCGCCACGAAGGTCATATGCGCACGGAATTTCTTTTCCATATCGATCAGCATGCCTTCATCTTCACTCCGCAATCGTTCCAGCACGGAAGGGTTGACCACGACCTTCAAGGCCTCCTTGCCCTTCCCTGTTTGACGTCTTCCGCGGAGCACTTCCGATATCCGACGCTGTATTTCAACACTCATGCTGAGCGTGGACTTCACTTTCCCCCGTCCGTTACAATACGGACAATCGGTAAATGCCGTTGCCCGAATGCTTTCCTCGGCGCGTTGCCGGGTCATTTCCACCAGGCCCAGGTCCGATATGGGCAGGACATTGGTCCGCGCCTTGTCACGGCTCAAGGCTTCGCGCAATGTGCGGTATACGGCGTTCTGATGGCGGCGCGATTTCATATCGATGAAATCGATAATGATCAGGCCCCCGATGTTCCTGAGACGTAATTGGCGCGCGGCCTCATCGGCGGCTTCCGTATTCACCTGCAGAATACTTTCCTCCTGGGTCGCTTTTCCTTTATGCCGGCCCGTATTGACGTCCACCGCCACCAGGGCCTCCGTTTCATCAAACACCAGGTACCCGCCCGATTTCAGCCATACTTTCCGCTGAAACGCATTATCCAATTGTCTTTCGACGTCAAAGTGATCGAAAATGGGATCCCGGCCATCATAGAATTTGATTCGGTTGCGCGCGCGACGCGAGATGCGTGATATTACGTCCTTTATCTTTTCGTATTCCTCCCGGCTATCGATCACAATGCGGTCCACTTCCTCCGTGAGCGAGTCACGCACGACTCGTTCCACCAGGTCGGGTTCCTGATACAACCGGCAGGGGGCCGGATACTCCTTTATGCCCTTTTCAATCTCCTGCCAGATATCGATCAGGGCCCGTGCATCGCGCAGGAAACTGGTTTGGCGCGCTCCCGCTCCGGCGGTACGCACAATGATTCCCACCCCCGCCGGCAACGGCAGACGCTGCAATATCTTCTTTAACCGGTTGCGTTCCTCGGCGCTTTCGATCTTTTTGGACACCCCCTTGAGACGGCTACCCGGCATCATCACCAGGTAACGTCCCGGAATGCTCAAATTGGCCGTAACGCGAGGACCTTTCGTTCCAATGGCGCCCTTGGTCACCTGGACGACGATTTCCGACCCCACGGGGAATCTCTTAGCCATTTCCCCCGGAGGATACTTCTTTCTTCGCGACGTCCGGGACCGGGAGGGCCCCTCTTCGGCTTCCAACCGCGCGGCATCCTCGGGAATCATATCCCAATAATGGATAAACGCGTTCTTCTTGAGCCCGATATCCACAAACGCGGCCTGCAAGCCGTCCTCAATGTTTTGAATCTTTCCCTTGAAGATGCTTCCAACGATGCGTTCCTCCTCGGATCGCTCGACGAAAAACCCCTCCAATTTGCCCTCTTCAAGAACTGCGACCCGTGTCTCCAGGTTCTCTACATTGGCAATGATTTCCTTGCTGTCTTTTTTCTTTTTCTTCAAAGCTTTCAAATACCCCCACATGTTTTATATTTCCTTTCTCACAAACGCTGATAGCGCCGGGTGTAGATGCTCTGCAACAACCCCAGCCCGATCATGCAACTCAGCATAAATGACCCCCCATAACTCATCAGGGGCAATGGCAGCCCCGTGATCGGCATCAACCCGATCGTCATCGCGATGTTCACAAAGATATGGGTGAACAACATGGCCGTGACCCCCACGGCCAATAACCGTCCGAACACATCCTTCGCGGCCAGCGAGGCGCGCACCCCGGATACCATGACGATTCCGAACATGGACAATACCAGCACGGAACCGGCAAAACCCGCTTCCTCCGCAATCACGGAATAGATGAAATCCGTCGGGGCCACGGTACGCGGCAGAAAACCCAGGATGTTCTGCGTGCCTTCCAAATAGCCCTTTCCGGTCAATCCGCCGGATCCCACCGCAATCTGCGACTGCATTTTATTCCAACCCGCCCCCAAGGGATCGCGTCCCGGATCCACAAAGACCATGATGCGATCCCGCTGATACGCATTGAGGTTCAGCCAACCCACCGGCAGCAGGAGCGTCCCGATCAATCCCAGGATCGCCAGCCGCCGCAGGGGTACACCCGCCACGAAGAGCATGCACAGTACGATCGGCGCCAGCACCGCCGCCGTGCCCAAATCCGGTTGAAGGGCGATCAAGGCGAACGGCAATCCCGCCATCAGAAGCGTGATGATCGTCCCCCTCCCGTCCCGTTGAAGACTTCCGGGCCGGCCCCAATAGCGTGCCACCGCGATGATAAGCGCCAACTTGGCAAATTCCGAAGGCTGGATCTGAATCCCAAACACAAACAGCCATCGGTTGGCCCCGTATACTTCGTGCCCGACGAATTTAACCAGGACCAACAGCACCATGGCCAAGGCATAGATCCAACCCGCCAGTTCCGCCACGCGCCGGTAATCCCAGAGCGTCATCCCCAGATACAGGCCGATTCCGATCACGGCCCACACGATCTGTCTTCTATAAAAGCCTGTGACCGGTAGTTCGTCGCTCTGAAAGGAAGCGCTGTAGATAAAGAGGATTCCCAGCACGATTAAAATGCCGGCGGCGACATTCAACAGCCAATCCATTCTCCCCAATCTCTCTTTTACGGCCGCCAGATTCATGTCCCCGGCCCTCCCGCTCCCGCCTCGTAGTCGCGAATGCCCGACATCAGGTCTCGCAGCATGGGCGCGGCGGTTTCCCCGCCCGACACGCCTGAATCCACCACAATGACAAAGGCGTAACGGGGATCCCGGTAGGGAGCAAATCCGATGATCCATGCGTACTTGAGCCCGGCGTCCGGTGGGCCGTATTCCGCCGTGCCTGTTTTTCCCGCCATTTCCACGCCGGATACACGAGCCCGCCTTCCCGTGCCGGACGGCGACATGATCGCATCGAACATGCCGCCTCGCACCGCCTCAATCGCGTTTTCCGGCCACGCCAGCGTTCGGGGCGTCTGAACCTCGCGCATGTGGAAATGTTCCTCCTCATGCGCCTTGATTCCCTTCACCAAGCGCGGATGTACGACCTGGCCTCCATTGGCAATCGCCGAAACCATCACGGCCATCTGAATGGGCGTGACCACAATGGGGCCCTGTCCGATGGCCAGGTTACATGTATCCCCATCCCGCCACGCATCCTGATGCACACGGCGTTTCCAGGCATCATTAGGAAGCAAGCCCCGCACCTCGTGATTCAATTCCACGCCGGTTTCCCGGCCCAGCCCGAGGGCCATTCCCATCCCGTAGATATGGTCGTAGCCACTCTGAAGCGCCAGCCGGTAAAAATAGACATTACACGAGCGTTCCAAGGCCTGTCGCATATTCAGATCCCCATGGCCGCGCCTCAGCCAACAATGAAAACGCGTGTTGCCCAGATCGAAATGACCGGGGCAATGAAATACCATATCCGGTGACGCCCGGCCGCTCTGGAGGGCGGCCAGGGCCACCACGGGCTTGAATATACTTCCCGGGACATACCGGCCCGCTACGGCGCGATTGATCATCGGCCTGCGGGGATCATCGACCAGTTTCCGCCATTCGTATGCGGAAATGGAAGGGACAAACAAGTTCGGGTCATACCCGGGAGCGCTGACCATGGCCAGCACATCCCCGTTTCGAGGATCCAGCACAACAATCGAGCCCGGGCGATTGCCCAGCACCTCCGTCGCGATACGTTGGATCTCCAGGTCGATCGTGAGCTGTATATCGTCGCCCGGCTCCGGATCTCTGCGACCCAGCAGATGGTGACGGTATCCCACGGCATCCACCCTCAGCAGTTCCCCTCCGGGCCGGCCCCGCAGATACGAATCCAGGAAGGCCTCAATCCCCGACTTTCCCTCGACATCCGGAAGGTAATAATGAAAGGGCTCGCCCGGATCCTGAACCGCCTCCGCACGGCCGACATAGCCCAGCAGGTGCGCCCCGACAGCGCCGTACGGATACACGCGCACCGCATCCACGGTCAAATCCACTCCCGGACGAAGGGATGACTGTTCCGCCCAGCGGGCCATGATCCTCTCATCAACGTCACGCCAGGCCATCAATGGCAACGGCAAACGACGTCGCACATGCGCCTGAATGTCCTCCCGGGATACCTGTGGCGGCGTATCCAACTCTTCAGACAAGTCCTGAATTATCTGTTCCACGTGATCGATGGTTCTGGCCCACGGCCCGGGCCGGCGGATTTCCTCCAGATACATCGCAATTCCGTATCCCGGCCGATTATCCACGACAATCCGCCCCTGCCGATCGTAGATTCGACCCCGCATGCCGGGCAACTGCACACGCCGCACACTCTGACGCAACTCGTCCTGCGCATACAGATGTCCGTGAGCCACCTGGATACGCCAAAGCATGAAGGCCAGAAACAGGTGCGCGGCAATCAGCACAAACAGAAGAATGTGCAAACGAACGGCTGTGCGTTCTATGGAACGGATGACCATGACGATTCCTTCTCTCCTACGTTGCCCATCAATTGATCAAGCCGCTTGCATGCGCGAAATACTACCGGCGCCACCAGGGCGCCGAGGACAAATCCACCGGCCGACATGTGCACTGCCGCGATCAAGGGGTATTCCCGCAAGATCGTCGCCGCAATCAACAGGTAGAGCAGGAACGTCGCCCCGGCGGCGCCCACCGCCCCAAACAACATATGCGTGATGGTCTCATGCACAAATACGATATCCTTGAAACGGCTCATCACCCATCCCGCGACACAATAGACAAACGAGGAATAACCCAGCGGCATAAGACTCAACGCGTCCTGCAGTATTCCCCCCAGAATCCCGGCGCCCAGCATCAGTCGATGATCCCGGGCCAACCCGTAATACATCACCACCGACAACAGCAGCGGTAACCGCGCTTCGCCGAGGGCGGACAGGGATGGAGCCACCGCCTGAATGACCGCCGCGCACACCAACATAAACACCATGACCAATACATTCATTCTTCGCGGGATGCCCCCATCAGCCGTCCGGCCCCCTGTTCCTTCTATGTTCCCGCAAGAGCGCTTCCTCCGGATCTTCCCGCTCCACCAGCACAAATACATAGGACAGCGTGTACAGGTCGGCGGTGGGAACAATATCGGCATATTGATATAAATCCGTTTCGTCCCGGTGCACATACTCCACATATCCAACCGGGATTCCTTTCGGAAACACACCGCCCAAGCCCGAGGTCAACACCTCGTCTCCGGGATGGACGGGATAATTCTTATCAATGAAATCCATTCTTAGCGTGACTTCCCCCCGCCAATTCACGCCCCGGCCGGTCACGATCCCGAATACGGGACGATCGTCGCGGCCATGGACATAGGTGGAAACACGACAGGAGGGATCGGAAATCAGGAGCACATCGCTCGTATTTTCAGACACGGCCAGCGTCCGCCCCACCAAACCGGACGGCGTAACCACGGCCATATCCCGCTCTATCCCGACGGCCCTTCCCTGTCCGAGACGCACCGTTTGCCACCAACCGCTCATATCCCGCGCAATGACCTCGCAGGGGATTAATTCACGTTCCAGGCGTGTCCGGTATCCGAGTTGCCGGCGCAGCTCGATGTTCTCCTCTTCCAGCGCCCTCAAATAACGAACCTCGCTGCGAAGTCGAACCAGTTCGGCCGCCATGGCTTGATTCTCGCTCGCCATTCCTCCGATGCCGCGAATCATCAGGCCCATTTGCTGCACCGTCTGCGCCGTCCGGGCAATCAGGGCCTGTAACGGCGCCAACCCCTCACGCAACGAAGACTCGATTCGCATCCGGGCATGATCCGGAAGATTCAGCACCGCCACCAACGTCACGGCGAGAACCATAAGCACAACATATTTTCTTTCCCTAAACACAACTACACTTCATGTGCCATGCGGGGAAACGCGGGAAGAATCCGGATGGGAAGGGTCCGATCAGCTCGATCGGTCAAGACTGGCCATTTTTCGGAGGAAATTCAATTCATGCAGCACGACGCCCGTGCCCTCGGCAACCGCGCTCAACGGATCATCCGCCACATGCACCGGCAAACCCGTCTGCTCCGCAATGAGCTTGTCGAGCCCCTTTAACAGGGCTCCGCCTCCGGCAATAATCAAACCGCGATCCACAAGATCGGCTGATAATTCCGGCGGACACCGTTCCAAGGTAATGCGAACGGCTTCCACTATCGCATTTACGGGTTCCTGTAATGCTTCTCGTATTTCCTCCGTGGTAATCGTCAGAGTCTTGGGCAAACCAGCCACCAGATCCCGTCCCTTTACTTCCATGGACGTTTCATCCCCCATGGGATAGGCCGTTCCTATTGCAATCTTAACTTCTTCCGCGGTGCGTTCACCGATCATCAAATTGTAGACCCGCTTCATGTGCTGGGTAATGGCCTCGTCCATCTCATCCCCACCCACTCGCACGCTTCGACTAAACACGATGCCGGCCAGCGAAATCAACGCCACTTCCGTCGTTCCACCCCCGATATCCACAATCATATTCCCGGCGGGCTCCTGCACGGGCAACCCTACCCCGATCGCCGCCGCCATGGGTTCTTCAATCAAATAAACTTCGCGCGCACCGGCATGCTGGGCCGAATCCTTGACCGCGCGCTTTTCCACTTCCGTAATGCCGCTGGGTACCGCAATGATGACCCGGGGCCGCACCATGGCTCTTCGGTTATGCACCTTTCGAATGAAATACCTCAACATCGCCTCTGTAATTTCGAAATCAGCTATGACGCCCGATTTCAAAGGCCGGATGGCGATGATACTGCCCGGCGTCCGTCCCAGCATGCGCTTGGCTTCCTCGCCCACGGCCAGCACTCTGTTTGTACCGGCCTGAATGGCGACAACGGACGGCTCTCTCAACACAATACCGCGATCCCGCACATATACCAAGGTATTGGCCGTGCCCAGATCAATCCCGATATCATTCGAAAACATGCCCAATAGACGCGAATACATCAAAAAACCCTCTTACGCTTTGATAAAATCAGATCGTACTGTGCGACATTGCATAAGATACCGTCAAGAGTTAAAATCCCCTGATTATGCATGGATTGAACCTTCTTTTTTCCAAGTACAGTCAATTGCTGGTCTTACGCGTGTTATACCATGCGGGAGAGCCCATGACCGGTCGGGAAATCGAGCGCCGCACCGGCCTTTCGAATCGCGCCGTCATGCTGGCTCTTGAGCATCTCTCCGAAATGGCCGCCGTTGATTGCGAGCAGACTTCGAGCGCTCATTGGTATACGCTCAACCGTTCACAGTATTTCATCCAGAAGGCGCTGAAACCCGCCATCGAGGCCGAAGACCTGTTTTGGGACGATTTCCGGAAGACCGTTCGCCGCAACGTGCATCCCCGCCCGATCGCCGCCGTGGCAACCGGCCCTCTCGCCCGGGATGAAAGCGCCGCCAGCGACCGGATCGAACTCACCCTTGTGTTCGCCACGGGCCGAAACCGCGTACGGGCGTTCAACAGCCTGGAGAAGTTGCACGAAGCGATATGGCGGCGATACGCGGTCTCCATCGACCCGATCCTGCTGGACACCAATATTGTGAACCAGGACAAATATAATGCGCTCTGGCGCCGCGTGGAGCGCGAAGGCATTCTCTTATTCGGAACGCTTCCATGAAACTCATCCTCGCATCCTTTTCCCGTGCACGCGCCGAACTATTGCGTTCGGCCGGCTACACCTTTGCCCAGGAACCCTCCGGAATCGAAGAGCGCCCGATCTCTCCGGGAGAAGATCCCGCCGATTACGTGCAATGCCTGGCGGCGGACAAAGCTCGCGCGGTGGCCCGGGAACATCCGCATGCCCATATCCTGGCGGCGGACACCCTGCTGTTCCTGGACTCCAAAATCATCGGGAAGCCGGCCGATAAAGGGGATGCCGTTCGAATGCTGTGCGAACTGGCCGGCAGGACACACCGGCTGCTCACCGGCATCTGCGTCATAGCGCCCGGCGGCTCCGGAGAATCCGTCCTGCGCACCGGAGTGGATTGTGCGCGGGTAACCATGCGGGCCATGACCGAGGAACAGATCCGGCATCATGTGAATGTGGCGATGCCCCTGCCATACGCTGGCGCCTATGCCCTTCAGAAAGAAGGGGTTGTGCTGATCCAGCGGATGGAAGGCGATCCCAATACGGTCATCGGATTGCCCATGGATATGGTCGATTCGTTCCTGCGCGAGGCGGGATACCGGGAAGAAGAAGGTCCGTAGACGACCGCCCACAAACCGAAGACCCCGAATCCGCGTTGGATTTCGGGGTCCCCGATCATGAAGGCTTCAACGTATCTTACGCGTCGCCGAATCCCTTTTCCTTGAGATACGCGATCACGGCGCCCACCGTGGTGAGCTTCTCGGCGTCCTCGTCCGGAATTTCGGCTCCGAACTCCTCTTCAAACGCCATGACCAATTCCACCGTATCCAGGGAATCGGCGCCCAGGTCCTCGATAAACGAGGCTTCGGGCGTTACCTGTTCGGCGTCCACGCCCAGCTGCTCTACGATAATATCCTTAACTTTGTCTTCCAGTGCCATGTGCCTGTCTCCTTCTTTCTTTGCGTGCCACCCGATGGGAACGACCATCTCATGGCGCGAGCGTTACGTTACCATACCACCACATACCGTCAGTACCTGACCCGATACATAGCCGGCTCCATCACCGGCCAGGAACTTGACCACGTTCGCCACATCCTCGGGCTCCCCAAACCGTTTCAGAGGGATGCCGTCCAGCATCTTCTTTTGAATGTCTTCCGACAGCGCATCGGTCATCTTCGTTTTGATGAACCCCGGCGCCACGGCGTTTACCCGGATATTCCGGGAAGCCAGCTCCTTGGCGCACGATTTCGTCAGCGCAATGATCCCGGCTTTGGAGGCGGAATAGTTACACTGTCCCGGATTTCCGATCAATCCTATAATCGAGGCGACGTTCACAATGGCCCCGGAGCGCTGTTTTATCATCAGGCGAGCTACGGCCTTCGTGGTCAAAAAGGCCCCTTTCAAATTGATATCGAGCACGTCGTCCCAATCGTTTTCGGACATCCGAATCAGCAGATTGTCCTTCGTAATACCCGCATTATTGACCAACACGTCGATTCGTCCGAAATCCTTCTCGACGGCGGCGATTCCCTCTTGAACACTGGAAGCATCCGCCACATTCATGTCGTAACATTCCGCGCGGCAACCCGCTTTGTGCACTTGGTCCGCCGTTTCGGACAACCAATCCTTTTGCAGGTCGCACAGGGCTACATCCGCGCCTTCACGGGCCAACCCCACGGCTATCGCCTGCCCGATCCCTCTTGCCGCACCGGTCACCAGCACAACTTTTCCGTCAAATTCACCCATAATCCGTTTACGCCTCCTGTGTATCCCATTGAGCGAGCGTCCGCTCAAGTCCAGAATGATCCTGTATGTTATGTATGGCGGCCTGCTTGTCAATACGCTTAACAAGTCCCGCCAATACCTTGCCGGGACCGCATTCCACATATTCATTGATTCCGGCCGCCTGCATCCAGCGAATGCCGTCCACCCATCGGACCGACTGACGCACCTGCTCCACCATGAGCCGCCGGATATCGTCCGCCGATTCAAACGGGGTACCGGTCACATTCGATACCACGGTCATTTCCGGATCGGAAATAGCGACCGTTTCGAGAAATTCCCCCAATTGACGCGCGGCCGATTCCATGAGGCGCGAGTGAAACGCGCCGGCCACATTTAGGCGCAAGGCCCGTTTGGCGCCCGCTTCCCCGGCCAACGCTTCCGCTTTCTCAATATGTTCCGCAGGCCCGGACAATACGGTCTGTTCCGGTGAGTTAAGATTGGCCACTTCGACATCCGCGTTCCGGCAGATGCGCTCCAGCTGATCCGGGGCAAGGCCGATAACGCTCAACATCGCGCCACGGGTTTCTGTGCACGCCTTCTGCATGAATCGGCCCCGCGCCTCCAACACCCGGAGGGTGTCCTCAAACGACAAGGCCCCGGCCACATGAAGAGCCGTCCATTCACCGGAACTCAGGCCCGCCGCCGCTTCAAAGGTCCGACCCGGCGCGGCCCGGCGCAGCGCCGTATACGCCGCGACGCTGACCGTGAAAATGGCCGGCTGTGCATGATCGGAACGGGTCAACTCCTCTTGCGGGCCGTCAAAGCAAACCCGGGCCAGATCATATCCCAGCACCGCGGACGCGGCATCAAAGACCGCCCGGCATTCCGGATCACGCTCCGCCAAATCGCGCCCCATTCCGACCTGCTGGGCGCCCTGACCTGGAAATAGTATCGCTCTCTTGTTCATCTCATTGTCCCGCTGTTTCAGTGTTCCGTGTTTCGTATGTTCCACGCTTTAACTGATTACTGAATACTGAATACTGCTTACTGAATACTGATTACTGAACACTTCCTCCCTCCCCTACCACTCCACCAGGCTGGCCGCCCAGGTGAACCCGCCTCCGAATACCACCATCAGGATCAGGTCCTCCTTTTGGACCCGGCCCGAGCGTACGGCCTCATCCAACGCAACGATGGTCGAAGCCGCCGAGGTATTTCCGTACTTATGCACATTGATATAGAACTTTTCCATCGGCGCGTTCATTCGCTGACCGATGGCCTGGATGATGCGGGCATTGGCCTGATGCGGTATAATACAGGCCACATCATCCACGGTCGCGCCGCATTGCTTGAGGGCCTCGAGGACCGCGTTGGACATATTGGTCACGGCGTGCTTGAAGACTTCACGTCCGGCCATTTTCAGATAGTTCATCCGTTTATCAAGCGTTTCCGGCGAGTAGGGCAACCGGCTCCCTCCACCCGGTATGGACAATAAATCACTCAGGTTCCCGTTGGCGCCCAGCACCGTCGTCAGGATGCCGTGCGGTTCTTCCCGCGCCTGGAGGACCGCGGCGCCGGCGCCGTCGCCGAACAGTACGCACGTGGTCCGATCCTGCCAGTCGATCACCGAACTCATTTTCTCGGCGCCGATCACCAGCGCCGTGTGGGCGCTCTGGGAGGCGACGAATTGATGCGCCACCTCCAATGCGTAGAGGAAACCGGAACAGGCGGCGGAAACATCCAGGCAAAACGCCTTGGACGCCCCGATCTGTTTCTGCACAAAACAGGCCGTGCTGGGAAAGAACATGTCGGGGGTGCACGTCGCTACGATAATCATATCCACGTCACCCGGCTCGATGCCCGCCATCTCCAGGGCCTTCCGCGCGGCATGGGAAGCCATGTCCGATGTCGCCTCGTCGGGAGCCGCGATACGCCGCTCCCGGATTCCCGTACGGGTATAAATCCAGTCGTCGCTGGTATCGACCAGGGTCTCCAGTTCCTTATTGGTCAATACGCGCTCGGGAAGATAACTCCCCGTGCCGACAATGGATACCGTACGCGTTGCGGAGGCCTTCGGATTGATGAGTTTTCTGGTTGTTTCCGGATTCATGTGTTCAAGTCGAACTTGCCCAGTTCCTCTTCCATATACTGATTAATCTCCTGGTGTACCCAATCCACGGCCACACGGATGGCATTCCGGACCGCCAATGCGGAGGACGAGCCATGCCCGATAATGCAGGCGCCGTTTGCGCCAAGCAGCGGAGCCCCACCGTAATTTTCCGGATCGGAGCGGTGCCGTATGTTTCCGATGGCTCTTTTCAGCATCATCGCTCCCATCATGCGAACCGGCGTCTGCATGAATTCATCCTTGATCCACCGCGATATGGCGCCCGCTACGCTCTCGCTGGTCTTCAATACCACGTTTCCGACAAATCCGTCGCATACGACCACATCCACTACCCCGTCGAAAACATCCCGGCTTTCCACATTTCCCCGAAAATTCAGGGGCGAATTCCCCAGCAACCGATAGGCCTCCTTGGTCGCCTCGTTTCCCTTGGCTTCCTCACCGCCAATATTCAACAACCCGATTACGGGGTTATCCTGTTTCAGGATCATGCGCGAATACACGCTTCCCATGACGGCAAATTGGCAAAGCCATTCCGGCGCGCAATCCGTGTTCGCGCCGGCATCAATCAACACAAATGGCTTCGTGGGCGTCGGCAGCACCGCCGCTATGGCCGGACGATCGACTCCCGGAAGCGTTCTCAATTTCAGGGTGGCCGCGGCAACGGCGGCCCCCGTATTCCCGGCGGAAAAAACGGCGTCGGCTTCGCCCGCCTTGACCATGTCCACGGCGCGGCCGATCGACGAGTCCTTCTTTTTCCGTATCGCCACGGCCGGCGCCTCGTTCATGTCCACCACTTCCGACGCATGCCGGATCTCAATGGAACCCGGGATGACCCCCAGGCCGGCACACTC
>SLKG01000162.1 GCA_007134735.1 Kiritimatiellia bacterium | reverse complement strand
GCTGGAGGGTGGCGGCGCGGATTGCCTGGTGATCTGCACCAATACCATGCACCGCATGGCACAGGATATCCAGGCTGCAACACCCTTGCCCTTGTTGCATATTGCCGATGCGACGGCCACCGCCATCACAGCACAGGGGATGAACACGGTTGGCTTGCTGGGTACGCGCTTCACGATGGAGGGCGAATTTTACCGCGGCAAGTTGGAACGCGAACATGGAATGAGCGTATTGACGCCGGATGAGCGTGGTAGGGAAACGGTCCACCGGGTTATTTATGATGAATTGATCCATGGGGTAATTCGGGAGGAATCCCGTCGGGCATACCTGGCGGTGATTGCGGACCTGGCAGATAAAGGCGCACAGGGCGTGATCCTGGGCTGCACCGAGATCTCCCTGTTAGTGCAGCAGAAAGACCTGGACTTACCCGTGTTTGATACAACAGCGCTGCACGCCCAGGCTGCCGTCGAGTGGGCACTGCAAGCATAATCCAATTCAAGCTACTGGCAAAATGTGGACACGACGAACTTAATGAAATAACTCTCACCACTAAGAATACGAAAACTTATTTATTAGGAATTTGGTAACTACTCGGGCACCGCTCCTCCTGAGGCATGGGATGTGTTGTCAGACGCCCCTCAGACTGAATAGTTACAATAATAAGATAAACTTGATTCCTCTTGTTTAACCAAAATAAAACACTGGCTTTGTGACGTTACCAGCTGTTAATTAACATGAAGTCTCCATTTATATTTTTGTTTTAATCCAATCCTAACTTGCTCGACTAATTCTCGGCGAGTTTAAATAAACCTGTGTTATGGTATACTTTTGTTGAGACGATACAGATGTGATGGACGATTTAAGCCACCCACCTATATAGCCGAGATTTCATAGACTTTTCAAAAATAGATACAACAAAAAATTAGTCCTCACCTGAATTGAATCGTGTTATCGAAGGGAGAATTTCCCTCAAGAAAGAAGCAAATTTAATTTAATGGAGAGATATGGAGGAAGAATGAAAACCAAGAATTGTAAGTCCATGCCCGTCTTGCTGGTTGCTGTGATCGTGTTAATGCTGCTGCCAGGATTAGCCTGCAACCTGTTCTCAGCCCAGCCAGCTGAACAGGAGGTAGTCGAAGAGCCTGTCATCGTCGAAGAACCTGTCGTCGTCGACGAACCAGAGCCGGAAGAAGAGCCAGCCTTCAAACCGGAGCAGGTGCTGCGGCTTGATTTTGATGATACGGTGCATAGCGTCGCTTTTTCTAATGACGGCAACCTGATCGCCACCGGCATCTTCATACAGGCGGACATCTGGCAAGCTGATGATGGCAGCCTGGTGCAGTCCTATGAAGCGCATCATCGTGTGGATGGGTTGGCGTTTCTACCCGGTGATGATGCCATTGTGCTGAGTGTGACCATACGCGGCAGCCATATCTATGACATCGCCAGCGGTGAAGAGGTTTTGTATTTCGAAGACCGCGGACATGATCCTCGAATGGCGCTTTCACCAGATGGCACCTTGATTGCCAGCGGCAACCGCAGTGGTGAAACCTGGCTCTGGCGCGTCAGTGATGGAGAGCTAATTTACGAGATGGACCCTGGTGACCATATTGAAGGTAATTCTGACTATCTGACTGCACTGGCTTTCTCGCCAGATGGGGGACTGGTAGCAGCCGGTGATTGGAAAGGGATGGTTTTCATCTGGAATGTGGAAACGGGTGATTTGGAAAGGCTAATCGAGCCGGTAACGGATCGTTGTGATGCCTGGGGGCTGGCTTTTTCCAACGATGGCGAAATCTTAGCCGTAGGTGGCGCGAGAGAGGGTTTTAATGAGGTTGTCAGGCTCTACCAGGTCTCGGATGGAAGCATTGTGCGCGATTTAGAACATGGGACACGCGGTGGTTCCATGGTGTCACCTGTGGCATTTTCACCGGACGACAACTTGGTGGCATTTGGTGCAACAGATGGCATTTATATCTGGTCCTTGCCCGATTATGAGCTGCTTCATACCATCCCGATTGAGGATACTGGGGCTTCGGACTGGGTGACTGACCTGGCTTTCTCTCCTGACAGCCAGTATTTGCTGGCGGGATACTGGAACGATTATGCCATCCTGTGGCAGGTGCAGGAATAAACCCTGATTTGTAATCAATACCATTTGAAACCGATCCCCGCTTATTTGCAATTTCCAGGTGGGGATCGGTTGGGTTAACCCTACAGCCTATTAGCAAGTGTGAACAATTTTTCGATTTTGGCACGATTAATGCTATGATTAATTGTAACTACTCAACATGTAACGGTAAATGGTGGGGTTGTGGGGCGGCGAAGACGCCCCCACAACCCCACCACCTCCTGACCACTCGAAGAGTACTACGCAAGCAGGGTTGCCTGAGTAGTAACGATTAAATTATCAATGTTAGTGAAAGGGTTTTGATGATGAATAAACGCGCTATCCAATTCCTCTTGTGCCTGATGATCGTATTTTCCATGCTGGCGATTCCGGCTGCCGCTGCAGCCCAAATCCCTGAGCCACCTCCAGAATGGGATGGATTCACCGCCGCATCGGATGATGATGTCCTGGTGATTGAGCCGCAGTTCTTTTTTGAGCTGCCCATCGCTGAAGGATTCACCATTTCGTTTAATTTTGGGTTTTCGT
>SLKG01000124.1 GCA_007134735.1 Kiritimatiellia bacterium | reverse complement strand
GTGCTGCTGAATCCGCCACTGGAACCGGCCGGGAGCCCGGAGAGAAGCAGGGGCGGGCAGTAAGTAAGAAGTAAGCAGTAGGCAGTAGTCAGTAAGAAGTAAGCGGTGATGTGAATAATGGGTCCCGTCCTGAAATAGGTTGTCACTTTGGCCGGGGGAGGAAGAGGCTGAAGTGAGAACGCATGTAAGCTACAGTGAGGCCTTCAAGCGGCGGGTTGTCGGGGAACTTGAACGAGGAGAGCATCTTTCGCTGGAAGGCGCCCGCCGGGCCTATGGGATTCGAGGATCGGTGACGGTATCGAATTGGGTGCGTAAATATGGGCGGGAGGATTTATTGCCGAGACGAGTAAGGATTGAGACCTTGAAAGAACGCGATGAGTTAAAAGAAGCGCGGAAGCGGATCCGCGAACTGGAAGCGGCGGTAGCCGATGCGCATATCGACTACTGCCTGGAGAAGGGCTACCTGCAAGCGGCGTGTGACCGGCTTGGGGAGGATGTGGAGGGCTTTAAAAAAAAGCACGCTATGAAGCTGTCCGACACGCGAAAGAAGCGGAGCCGGCCATGAAGGTTGGTGAGTTGTGCGCCAGGGCGGAAATGAGTCGCCAGAACTTCTATAAAGCCCGGAAGCGGCGTAAACGCCAGGCCGTTGATGAGCAACTGGTAAAGACGCTCGTTGAGGCCGAACGTCGCGTGCAACCCCGGATTGGCGGATTCAAGTTGCACCGTTTACTACGCCCTGAATTGGCCGCTGCGGGGGTAAAAATGGGGCGCGACCGTTTTTTTGAAGTTCTTAAGAATCAAGGGCTTTTACTGAAGCGGCTTCCATCGGGGCCTCGCACGACAAACAGCCGCCACAGTCTGCCTGTATTTACAAACCTGGTGAAAGGATTTGTGCCCAAAGCGATCCATGAAGTGTGGGTTAGTGACATCACCTACATACGAACAGGGGAAGGCTTTTTGTACTTGAGTATGATCACCGATATGCACTCCAGAAAGATTGTGGGATATCATTTGAGCCTGTCATTGGAAGCACAGGATTCGCTCAAAGCCCTTGAGATGGCGTTAAAGCAGAAGCCAGAGGATGCCCGGCCGATACACCATTCTGATCGGGGGAGCCAATACTGTTCACATGAGTATGTCAATCGGCTTCGGGGTGCGGGTATGCGGATCAGCATGACCGAAGAAAATCATTGTGCCGAAAACGCCATGGCGGAGCGGATGAATGGGATCTTGAAGCAGGAATATTTCTTGGGCCACGAATTTCGGACGGTACCCCAGGCCCGTCGAGCGGTGGATGAGGCGGTGCATCTGTACAACACACGAAGGCCCCACCGGGCGCTGGGGTGTGCCACGCCCGATCAGGTGCACCGGGCGGCGGCGTGAAAATTTTCGCCCCTAGGGGCGAAGGGAGGGGGAAGATCCCCTTCAAAGAAGACCGGAAATCAGGAACCATAACACCGGGAAAAGTGACAACTCGAAATCAGGACTCGACCTAAATAGTAGGCAGTAAGCAGTATGGATAAGTTTGAATCGCAGTCCTCAAATCCATACGCATCAGCCAAGCCTTGCCCGGGGCGGGAGTCTCAGCCTTGCTGATCCGCCTATGGAGGGAAGTCCGTTGCGTTACCCTCACTTCATCAGTTTTTCGGACAGAAACCTGCGCCCTGCCCCGGTCTTAAAAAAGTTCTCCCGACGTCGCGCCTCTGTATACGTTGTGAAATACTCATAATACACCAGTTCAAGGGGACGACGACCTTTGGTTCTGGACACCTTTCCTCCAGCATGCGCTTTCAAGCGCAGGGGCAAATCTCGACATGCTCCTTTGTATAAGTAAGCTTTGCCGGCCCCGCGTAAAACGTACGTTGCGGGGCGATGATCCAATGTATGAATCGCAGTCCTCAAATCCATGCGCATCAGCCAAGCCTTGCCCGGGGCGGGAGTCGAACCCGCACATCCTTACGGATAAGGGATTTTAAGTCCCTTGCGTCTGCCATTCCGCCACCCGGGCTTATGTTGTCAAAGTCTGTTCATAAATTGGATTTTTCCGCCGGAGGCGGACCCGCCTATGGCGGGAAGTCCGTTGCGTCTGCCATTCCGCCACCCGGGCCTATGTTGTCAAAGTTTGTCCATAAATCGGATTTTTCCGCCGGAGGCGGACCCGCCTATGGCGGGAAGTCCCTTGCGTCTGCCATTCCGCCACCCGGGCATGATTCACTTCTACCAGACGCGACCCCGTCCGACAAGGCGACCGATATATGGAATTTAGTGTTCCCCAGACTTTCTCTCGAATACTGCCACGTCGGCGGCTCCGCCGCCAAGTGGCCGCTTGCCGCTACGCGGCGACGCGGAACACTGCATACTGGACCCCAAACACAGCCCTCATCCCCCCGTCCCCGCCAACTGGCCGCAGGCCGCGCCGATGTCCGCGCCGCGCTCCACGCGCACGGTACAGGGAATTCCCTCTTCCTTGAGTACGGCTTGAAAAGCCAACACGCGCTTGCGGTCCGACCGGCTCAACGGCGTACCCGGGACCGGGTTCCACGGGATCAGATTGACGTGAAACAGCAGGGCTTGGTCTTCGGGGGCCCCTTCCCGGAGCCGGAGAGCCAGGGTTCGGGCCTGTTCCGGGGAATCGTTCTTTTCCTTGAGCAGGATATACTCGAAGGACACACGCCGGCGCGTTTTTCGGGTGTACTCGCGTGCGGCCCGGATCAAATCCCGAACCGGATACCGTTTGTTGACCGGCATCATTTCGCTCCGCAACGCGTCGTCCGCGGCATGCAGGGAAATGGCGAGGTTTACAGGCCGTTTTTCGTCCGCCAACCGTTGAATTCCGGGAATCAGTCCCACCGTAGATACCGTGAAACCCCGCGCGCCCATATTGAAGCCGGTAGGATCGTGCAGGCGTTCCACCGAGGCCCACCAGGCATCGTAATTATTGAACGGTTCGCCCATGCCCATGTACACGATATTGGTTAAATTTTGATTTTCGATTTCTGGTTTTTGATTGTGGGGAGAGGCGTGTGGCTGGTTGAGAAAGGATTGCAATTCCCGGGCGGCCCACATGACCTGTTCCGCCATTTGACCGGAAGTGAGGTTGTGCAGAAAACCCAGTTTGCCCGTCGCGCAAAAGGTGCATTTCATGGGACAGCCGGATTGACAGGAAACACATACGGTGGCGCGATCGGGATAGATCATCAGCACGGTTTCCACCGGCGCCTTGTCGGGCAGGGCGAACAACGCTTTACGTGTCAGGCCTTCATCCCCGGTGGACAGGCGCACGAGCCGGAGATCGCCGAACCGGGTTTCGTCGGCCAGGCGTTGCCGCAGGGCGAGCGGGAGATCGGTCATTTCCTGCGCATCCTGTATCCGGTTCACGTACAGATGCCGATAGATTTGTTTGGCGCGAAACGGCGGTTCTCCCCAGTCGCGCATGAGAGTTTCCAGGTCCGCGGGCGAGAGATCGTACAGGTTGATGGGATTCAAGTTCATTCAAAAGACTCTATCCGCACCATCGCACGCTGTCCATGCAGAGGTTGGTTGATCGTGCCCAAGTGCGCCCTGCTGGAGCAGGGCGCTACGAAGGCAGAAACAGGGCCATGTATCTTTGTAGCTCCCTGCTCCAGCAGGGAGCAGGCCCGGGCAGCATGGGTTGCATATTCAAATCGCCTTGCCGGGCCGGGGCTGGAATGTCGGACATGCTTATATCGGATACCGCGCCTTGCAGGGGATTACGCCGCGCACACCGCCCCGCGGATCGGCAACATCGCCCTCGCGTCTTGGAATAATGTGGATATGCGCGTGCATCACGGTTTGTCCGGCCGCCGTGCCGTCGTTGATCCCGATATTGAATCCTTGTACGTCCGGATCGTCTTCCGCAATGCGGTCGCACATCCGTTGGATAAGCGCGTGTGCGGCGGCCCATTCTTCGGCATGCATTTCCCGGAAGGAAACGATGTGGCGCTTCGGCACGACAAGGGCGTGTCCCGGACTGACGGGAAAGAGATCCCGCAGAGCCCGGCAAGGACCTTCTTCGAGCAGGATCCGGTGTTCTTCCGGTTCGCAAAATGGACAATCGGACATGACGGTCACACTACCCGACAGGGCGATTGACTTCGAGCGCAAAGTGGGTAGTATCTTGGCAGTTCAGCGGCGAGGTAGCTCAGTTGGTAGAGCAGAGGACTGAAAATCCTTGTGTCGCCGGTTCGATTCCGGCCCTCGCCACCAGCCTTAGGCCGATTTAATGGGTGTGCACGATTTGCGGCGTCAGTTCGATGTCCAGGGAACGCCGGACGCCCGAACGATCGATTCCGATCAGAAAACGGCTGTAGAATTCCTGGTCCTCGGCCGATCCCCCGATTCGTAAGGTGTTGCCGTCGCGGACCGTAACCTCCGTGGCCAGTCCCGTAAACCGGGTGTGATGCGGATGTCCGTCGACCCGGCCGCGCAGTTCGGGCGTCAGGCGCACATGCACGGTCGATCCATCGGGCAGAATAGTCGGCGTCACCACCAGGAACGAGCCGACTTCCTGCCATTCTACGCGTGAGCGGATATATCCGCCGTGCCAGCCGTAGTCCATGATCCAATCGATGTAGGGTACGCGTTCGCCGACGCGCAAGACCGCTTCCCGTCCGCTGGCCGCCATGATGATTTGCCGCGTGTCGCCCGCCGTGTCCGTGACGGTATGGCGAAGCTCGGGGCGGAGCACCACGGTTCCTTCCGTGCCGCCCGGTCCGAGTACGACCTCGCCCGCGCCGCGAACCCCGATGCCGGTGTCGCGTTCCGTTCCCGTTTCGCGAAATCGGACTTCGATGCGGACATTGCCGGCCCGGGCATCGGTCTGCCCAAGCACGTCATTGAGTTGCCCGTGTTTTTCGTCCGTGGTGACGATGATCAGGCGCCGGCCTCCGGCGTCCGGTACCACGTGCCCGTCTTCCGCGACCACGGTACGTGCGTATGTTTCCAGGGCGTCGATGTCACCAAAAACGACCGGATAGACCACGGTTCTCATTTCTCCGGCGGAACCCGCCGGGATCCACGCCAGCGTCCATACGATTACAAGCATTCGTGCCATGGTTGTCTTCACGTTATTACTCCCGTGTTCCGGCCCGGCCCGAAAGAGACCGCACCAGTGTACAAGACTATACCATACTAGACGCACGATCGGGGCGGGTTATTCATGGCCGAAGGCAAGATCCCCGTTCACCCGTACATAATTTCCGAATACACGCCGCCTCCGCGCAGGATCTCGCCGTCGTACAGTGCGCAGATCTGGCCGCACGCCAGGGCGCGCTGCGGCTCGCGCCAGGTTACCCGCATCCGATTCTCCGGCAGGGGTTCCACCTGCACCGGGACCGACGGGGCCCGGTACCGTGCGCGTGCCAGCATCTCGCGCGGTTCCGTGATCGGTTCACCGGTGAAGCTGACCTGGCTCAACAGGCAAGCCCCCGCGTACAGTTTGGGCGTGTCGGGTTCATCGAATCCCACCACGAGTTCGCGCGTGTCTTTCCGTTTCTCCACGACCACGTAATTTTTATTATGCGTATTTGAGGCCACCCCGATGCCTTTGCGCTGGCCGAGCGTATAATAATGCAGTCCGCGATGCTCGCCCAACACCGTCCCGTCAATCCCGACAACGGGACCCGGCTCGTCCGGCAAGTGCGCGCGCAGGAAATCGGACATCTTGACCTCCCCGATGAAACAGATGCCCTGGCTGTCCTTCTTTTCGGCATTGGGCAGGCCCCGGTTCCGCGCGGTTTTGCGCACATCGGACTTGAGCATGTTCCCCACGGGAAACCGCGCGTCCCGCACCTGGTCCGGTTGCATCAGGGCCAGGAAATAGGTTTGATCCTTGTTGGGATCTCGACCGGTGAGGATTTCACGAGACCCGTTATCCGTCAGGTGCGATCGGGCATAATGTCCGGTGGCCACGGCATCAAACCCGTTTTCGACCGCCCACCGGCGAAACACGCCGAACTTGATTTCCCGATTGCACATCACGTCCGGGTTGGGGGTGATGCCCTCCTCATACCCGCGCAGAAGATAATCGACAATGCGCTCCCGGTATTCGTCCATGAGGTTGACCACTTGGAAGGGGATGCCCAGTTTCTCCGCCACCGCGCGGGCGTCCTCGAGATCCTGTTGCCAGGGACAATCCCCGATCACCCGGATTTCGTTGATCCAGTTCTTCATGTAGGCGCCAGTCACATCGTGACCCTGTTCGACCAACAGGGCCGCGGCGACACTGCTGTCCACGCCGCCCGACATGGCGACCAGAATGCGCTCGGATTTGTTCATGAACATCTTCCTGCCTATACCGTAAGAACCGTGCGCGTTGTATGACCACACGCCGTTTCGGTATCGCCCCATACCGGTATGGACCGATCACTCCAGGTGATGGTAGTCCAGGGCATGGTGCTCGTCGAGCGCCTCTTGAACGGCGGGCGGGATCGGGGCCACCGGCTCGCATCGAAGTGTCATCGTGCCGTCGGCCTCCCGCCGGCAGATGATGTTGCGGATCCATTCGTCACGCGATTCCGGCGCGTCCTCCCGTGAGTGGGCGCCGCGGCTTTCGTCCCGGAGGAGGGCGCTCCGCAAAATGGCCTCGGCCGCGATCACGGCGAAGCGGACCTCGGCCGGGGCGGGTTGTTCGGGCGTATCGGCGGACTCCTCGTGCCGGCCGGGAATGTCCCGGGCCAGTTCCTCGAGCTCGGCCAGTCCGGAGCGCAGGCCTTCCGCGTGTCGGACGATGCCGGCGTGTGTCCACATCATTTCCCGAAGCCGGGCCATGATTTGCGCCGGGTCCGGGTCACGTTCCGGCGATCCATCCCGCGGCCGCGGGGGTTCCGCCGCGGCGGACGGTTCAGTCTCCACGTTGGGGCGGTCGCGTTCACCGGTGTCCTGAAGCCACTGGGCGATCGCCAGGCCTGTCCGGCGTCCAAAGACCACCGTCTCCGCCAGTGAGTTGCCGCCCAGCCGGTTCGCGCCGTGGACGCCCGCCGCGGCTTCGCCAACGGCGTAGAGACCGGGCACCCGTGTCGCGCCCGTTTCCGGCGTCACCACCACTCCGCCCATGGGGTAATGCGCCGTGGGCGCCACTTCCATGGGTTCCTTGGTGATGTCCACGCCATGTTCGCGAAACAGCGCGTGGATTTGCGGGAGCCGTTCCCGGATCCGGGCCGGATCCACATGGGAAATATCCAGCAGAACCCCTCCACGAGGCGTTCCCCGGCCTTCGCGGATCTCCGTGTAATTGGCCCGGGCGACCACGTCCCGCGCGGCCAGTTCCATCTGTTCGGGGGTGTACCGTTTCATAAACCGCTCCCCCTGGGCATTGAAGAGCCGGCCGCCCTCGCCCCGCACCGCCTCCGTCACGAGGTGGCCGCTCATGGCTTCGGGCTCGATCATGCCGGTCGGGTGAAACTGGATCATCTCCATGTCCTGGAGTTCCGCGCCGGCCTCCCACGCCAGCCCGATGGCGTCACCCGTGTTCTCGTCCGCGCGCGAGGAACCCCGCCGGTAAAGGGATGTGCATCCGCCGGCGGCCAGGACAACAACGCGAGTTTGGATGTGCAGGGTCCTCCCGGTATCCAGGTCGATGCATCGGGCGCCTGCCACGGCGCCTCCGGCCAACAGGATGCGGGTGACCATGATCCGCTCGCGATACGCAACACCGACGGTCCGGGCCCGATCCACCAGCGTGGAGAGGACAGCCTCGCCCGTGATGTCGCCGACGAAGCAGGTCCGGCGAAACGACTGGGCTCCGAAAAACCGCTGGTCGATTCGACCGTCTTCGGTTCGCGCGAACGGGCATCCCCAGTCCGCCAGCTCCTGGATCCTGTCCGGCGCCTCGAGGGCCAGCAACTCAACGGCCCGCGGCTGACCGATGTATCCGCCCTCGCGCATCGTGTCGGCGGCGTGAAGCGCCCAGCGGTCCGCGGAATCCCGGCTCCCCAATGAAGCATTGATGCCCCCTGCCGCCATCCGGGTGTGGGCATCCCCGTGGTCGCGTTTGCCGACCACCAGGCAGTCCACGCCGGCTTCGGTCAGCTCGATGGCCGTTCGAAGGCCGGCCGCGCCGGCCCCGATCACAAGGACGGCGGTTTGCAGGTTCATGGAAGAAGAAACTCCCGGGCTCGGGACGGAATTATCGGGTGCTTTTGAACTCATGTTGTCTCACTCCTTGATTTAGAGGACAACATAGCCCGATTACGTAAAGGTATCCAGTCGTTCACCCGCGGCCAGGATGATTTCCTGCCTGGTGGTCATGCTTCACGCCTTAAGATTTCCAGGATTTCCTCGGAGGGCGCATTGGGAATTTCGGCGATGGGTTTCCCGTCATACTCAAACACTTCCTTGTCCTCGTTCGTGATTTCGCCGATGACCGCCACGTGCGGGGTCTTGGATTGTATGGCCGAAACGACTTCGTCAACGGATTCCGGCGAGACCTGCATCACGTACCGCGCCTGGGTTTCACAGATGAGGATTTCCTGTGGCGTAATATCCGGGACGGACACCGGAACACGGGAGAGATCGATCCGGGCGCCCAGGGAACCGTACCGGGCCGATTCGCACACGGCCGCGCCGATTCCGGCCGCGCCCAGATCGGAGCAGGCGTTGATCCGGCCCGTCTCGAATGCGGCCAGTGCGGCGTCCATGGCGACCTTTTCCTCGTCGAACAGGGCCAGGGCGGGCCGCATTTCCTCGACCAGGCCCGCGCGGTAAAGCGTATCGTTTCCATCGTTGCCCGTGACCCCGATCATGATGATTTTGTCTCCGGCGTTTTTGGCCGGTTTGGTCAGGGGTTTTTCGGTGGTCAACTTTCCTATGACCGCGACCACCACGGCCGGAACGATATCGGAAAAGGAGGTGGAAAAGCCTCCGCCCACGACATAGACATCCATTTTCGCGCACATATCCCGCACGCCCTTGATCATGATGTTCAGTCGGTCCCGGCTGGTCATCACCCGGCACCGTCCGCAATCGCAACGGCCTTTAAAGCCGCAGGGCCCCACGATCACTTCCTGCTCAAGCGGGCGCGTTCCGATAAAATCCAACAGGAAAACCGGCCGTCCTCCCATGGCCACCACATCCCGCATCGCGCCGCCGGCGCCGGTGGCCGCGGCATCATACGGGCGGGGCACGCAGGGGGAACAATGACTCTCCATCTTGCCGACCACGTATCCGTCCAGGCCGGGAATTTGAAATACCGCGGCGTCATCATTGGCTTCGGGGCCGATCGCGAGGGCGCCCTTCCATACGCGGTCGACCTCGCGGTTCAGTTCCTGAAATCCCTTGAAATCTATGACCTTGTCGATGTTGTGATGGAGATGGACAAACAATCCGTGCATCAGAGCGTGTTCGATCTTGTTCATGGAAGTATTCCTGTTTGTTGAATGGAGTTTGGGTTCAAGAGTTCTACACGGACCGGCTTTCGGGTTCAAGAAAAGAAGCGGAACGTCCGTTCATTAAAAAGAACAGCGGCGAGCGTTTCGCCGCCTGCTATTTTTGAATGGCCGGAACCCCTGTTGAGGAAAAGGCGGCCGGACGGGATATCGGATCAGGTCTTCACGTTCCGGCGACGACGCCACCAGAAGGCGGTCAGCCCGGTCAGGCCGAACAAGGCCAGGGTTGAGGGCTCGGGAATGGCTGTGTAGGTGATGACCACCACGGCGTTGCCCCATGCGGGCGTATGTGTCTGTGTGACGTTGCCTCCTGTTATCTGCGATCCGAAGCGCGGCTCGGAATTATACAGCAGATCAAAGGTGCCCGATCCGATAAAATCATCCCAGTATGCCGACGCAATATACGCCGTGGTTTCCACGCGCTGTGCCAGGTTGCTTTCCGGGCCCGGAAGGACCGCGTATTGAAAGGCGCCGAGTTCAAATTCGTCCAACGTGATATAGTTGGGCCTTCGGTACCAGGGATTGTCGCCGGAACCGTCGTCCAGCGTAACGTCTCCAGAGGTCAGGGAAGTACGAATGCCGAGATTGGCGTCTTCAATGGTGGCCGTTTCGACCGAGTTGTTGGTCCACTCCAGAGCGCCTTTATGCATCCAGGTCGTGAAGGTGATGCGAATGGATTCAAGCGGAAGTTCCCCGTCGTACTGATCAAACGTAAGCGTTTCGTTCCGGGCGCCTTCATGATGACCGACAACATTCGTTTGGACGGTGAGCAGATTGGCGTGAGCCGAGGAAATAAGGAGCAAAAAAATGACGCCAACACACCAAAGCCGGGACGCCTTCATCGATATCTCCTTCAGTTGGAAATTGTATTCGACAACAATAGACGAATAAGACGGGATCGCCCTTGTATCCGCTACTATTCTTCCCGGTCAGGATAAGCACTTCCCCGGATATTTCGCAAGACAAAATTAACAAAAAGTACAAAATCTGATAAATTTCGAGAAAATTTTCGCTTCATTCCCTGCCTGTCCGGCGGGTCTTCTTGTTGGAGGGGATGAATCTGCGCGTTTGGGCGCATCCGCATTTTTGGCCGGGAAGCCTTATGCCGTGGCCGGGACGGGGCGCGCGGGGCGATTGTTGTAGCGGCGACCGTTCTGGCGGTGGTTGTTTTTCTTACACGGTTGTTTATTCACGGCGAGGTACACACTGTCTTCGCCGAGCAGGCGTTCCAGTTGTTCGACCAGTTCCTGGTTCGCATCGACCTTGAATTTCCGGTCGGTTTCGATGAACACTTTTTCTCCCGATGGCGTCATCAGGCAGATCATGACCGGTGTATTGCCGGGATGCCGTGACAACGCTTCCTTGATCCGGGTCAGGACGTCATCCGTCAAATGGGCCGACGCCAGATGCAGGCTGATCCGCTGGGTGAAATGCCGATGCACCTCGCCGAGGGGATATATCTCCGCCGCCCGGATTTTCAGATCATCCTCGCGTATCATCTCACCGCAGACCATCACCGGGGCATTTTCCTGGAGGTAGACGCCGTAATCGCGGAATACGGGGGAAAACGCAATGACATGCACCGATCCTTCCAGGCCCTGGAGCTGGAAGACGGCAAAGGGTTCCTGCGTCTTTTTGGTAAAGCGCTTGTTGTAGTTGGTGATCAGGCCGCCGACGCGTGTGAGGGTGTTATCCGATAAGTCGGCCAGTTCATTGATATGCGACAGACTATATGTATTCAGAACCCATTCATATTCCGTGAGCGGGTGTCCGGAAATGTAGAAACCCAGCAATTCCTTTTCCGCTATCAGCATTTCGCTTTCTCGCCAGGCTTCGGCCATGGGCAGTTCATCATCCGGATTGGTTTTCGAGTCCGGCTTTATGATTTCAAATAAGGTGCTTTGCCCCGACTCCCGGTCCTGCAGCATCGTGGCCGTCCGGGACAGTGTGAAGTCTATGCCGTTGAACAAACGCCCGCGGGACATACCGCAAAAATCAAAGGCCCCGCATTTGATCAGGCTTTCCAGGACCTTGCGGTTGACGAGGGCGCAGCCCATGCGCGAGCAGAAATTGACCAATCCTGTAAAAGGTCCGTTGGTTTCGCGCTCCTTCACGATGGCTTCCACGGCGGCCACGCCGACGTTCTTGACGCCGGCCAGTCCGAAGCGGATACCCTTGCCTTCCGGCTGGAACCGCACGAAGCTTTCATTGACGTTCGGCGGGAATACCTCCAGGCCCATCTCCTGTGCCTCGGCAATGAAGATCGGGAGCTTATCCGTATTGTTCATGTCGCAGGAGAGCAGGGCGGCCATGAATTCAGCCGGGTAGTGGGCTTTGAGGTAGGCGGTCTGGTACGAAAGGATGGCGTAGGCGGCGCTGTGTGATTTATTGAATCCGTATCCGGCGAATCGTTCGATGTTGTCGAATATTTTTTCCGCGATCCCGGACGGAATCTTGTTGGTCTTCGCGCAACCCTTGATAAACGCTTCGCGCTGGGTCGCCATCTCCTCCTTGATCTTCTTGCCCATGGCGCGGCGGAGGATATCGCCCTGTCCCAGCGAGAAGCCGGCCAGCACGTGCGCCGCCATCTGTACCTGCTCCTGGTAGAGCATGATCCCGTAGGTTTCCTTCAGGATGGGTTCGAGGAGCTTGTGATCGTAGCGGATTTTGATTTTTCCGTGTTTGCGGTTGACGTAGTCATCCAGCATGTTCATCGGGCCGGGCCGATAGAGCGCGATCATGGCGATGAGATCCTCGAAACAGGTCAGGCCGATGCGCCGGAGCAGGTCGCGCATGCCCTTGCTTTCCACCTGGAACACGCCGACCGTATCGCCGCGGTTGAGCAGTTCGAACGTTTTCTTGTCGTCCATGGGCAGATCGTCGAGATCGATCTCCGTGCCGTGGGTCAGGGCGATGTTGTCCAGGGTCTCCCGGATAACCGTCAGCGTCTTGAGCCCGAGAAAATCCATTTTGAGCAGGCCGATTTGTTCGAGCGGTTTCATTTCGAACTGGGTCACGATTTCGTCGTCCTTGTCACGGGACAGCGGAATCAGCTCGATCAGCGGTTTTTCACCCATCACGACGCCGGCGGCGTGGGTGCTGGCGTTCCGGGGGAGTCCCTCGAGGATGCGCGCATGTTTGATGATGGCCCGCGCGTGTTCGTCCTTTTCCGAGGCTTCCCGGAGTTCGGGATTCAATTTCAGCGCCCGTTCCAGGGTCATGTTGGGGTCTTCCGGAACCATTTTGGCCAGCCGGTCGCACGCGTTGAAGGGGATTTCCAGTACGCGGCCGATATCGCGGATCACGGTCTTGGCGCCCAACGTGCCGAACGTGATGATCTGCGCCACGCTGTCCCGCCCGTATTTGTCTTTAACGTACTCGATGACTTTTCCGCGGCGGTACTGGCAGAAGTCGATATCGAAATCGGGCGGCGACACGCGTTCCGGATTCAGAAACCGCTCAAAAATGAGATTGAACTGGAGAGGGTCTATTCCCGTGATGCCCAGCGCATAGGCGACAATACTGCCCGCGCCGGAGCCGCGGCCCGGACCGACCGGGATATTCTGTTCCCGCGCGTACCGGATGAAATCCCACACGACGAGGAAGTAGTTCACAAAACCCGTCTTCTCGATCACCTCCAGTTCATGGAGATAGCGCTGTTGAATCTGTTCCTCGCGCTCGTTCCGCGGGCGGTCGATGTTTTCGATTTCGTACCGCTCACGCAGTCCTTCCCGGATCTGTTCGGCCAGGTATTCGCGCGCCTTCCGCCCCTCCGGAAGCTGGTAGATCGGAAAATGGAGATTCTGGTCGAGCTCCAGTTCGACGTTGCACCGTTCGGCGATACGGGCGGTGTTGCGCAGGGCTTCGGGATGATCCTTGAAAAGCGCATACATTTCGTCCGGGCTCTTCATGTAGAATTCCCGGGAGCTGTACCGCATGCGTTTGGGGTCGCTCATGACGGTCTGTGTCTGGAGACAGAGCATGATTTCGTGCGCGTCGGCGTGTTCCTGCTTGATGTAGTGGACATCATTGGTGGCGATCAGGGGCAGACCGGTCCGGCGATGGATTTCGAGGAGGCCCTGGTTGATGGTCCGTTGCTCCGGCATGCCGTGATCGTGCATTTCGAGGAAATAGTTGTCTTTTCCCATGATGTCCGAATAGATGCCGGCGAGCCGGACGGCTTCCTCCAGGTTCCCGTTGAGGATGAGTTGGGGAATTTCGCCCTTGAAGCAGGTGGACGTGGCGATCAGCCCCTTGCTGTAGCGGGCCAGATGCTCACGGTCGATGCGGGGCTTGTAGTAGAAGCCTTCCATGTGCGCCAGGGAGATCAGCCGCACGAGGTTCGCATAGCCTTCCTCGGTCTCGGCCAGCAGGAGTTGATGATAGGATTGGGACTTTGACCCGGTGGTGCGCCGGCGTTCGTGCATGGAGCCTTCGGCCAGGTACGCCTCACACCCGATAATGGGCTTGATTCCGGAAGCCTTGGCCTGCTTGTAAAAATCAATAACGCCGTATAGCACCCCGTGATCGGTAATGGCGACCGCGCTCATCCCCATTTCCCTCGCGGCCCCCATCACGGCGTCCACGTGACACAACCCATCCAGGAGGCTGTAGCCGGTGTGCAGATGAAGATGAACAAAGGGCTCTTTACTCACGGGCGCAATCCTTGTTTTCGGCGACGGCATTCGGGAGCATCGCCTGGATGATATCGTTGAAGAAGCATAGGGGAAGGGAGGGCGGGGTGACAAGAGAAAGAAGGGACGGAGCGGAGCGAACATCCGAAAGGTGGTCGGGCGGAGAACGTTGCGCGCCAAAAAAAAATGGACCGGGCGGGCGTCCGCTCCGCCGGGGACCGGAAAAGATCCGGAATTATTCTTGCACTTGCCCCTGTCTCGCTTCATATTCCCGCTCTTTCCCCAAAAACCGGGAGGGTGGAGGGGTATCCCGGGGCTGAAGAAAAGTGTTTAATAATGGTGGCAAGCACCCTTTTCCCTGTATGCATCGAGTCAAATCGGGCCGGGGGACGGGGACGAGTACGAAGGAAGATCATGTCCAGAAAATATCCCATATCTAAAATACGCAATATCGGCATCATGGCGCACATCGATGCCGGGAAAACAACGGTCAGCGAGCGAATTCTGTTTTATTCCGGCAAGAGCCACAAGTTGGGCGAGGTGCACGACGGCGCGGCGGTCATGGATTGGATGGAGCAGGAACGCGAGCGCGGCATCACCATTACCTCCGCGGCGACCTCGACGGAATGGCGCGGGCATTCGATCTCGCTGATCGATACGCCGGGCCATGTGGATTTTACCGTGGAAGTGGAACGCAGTCTTCGGGTCTTGGACGGGGCCATTGCCTTGTTCTGCGCGGTGGCCGGGGTCCAGCCCCAGTCCGAAAAAGTATGGCTGCAGAGCGAGCGGTACAACGTGCCGAAAATCGCCTTTGTCAACAAGATGGACCGGGTCGGTGCCGATTTCTTCAGCGTGGTGGAGGAGATCCAGGAAGAATTCCAGGCGAATGCCGTTCCGGTTACGGTTCCGATCGGCCAGGGAGAGGCCTTCGCGGGCATTATCGACCTGGTTCACATGAGGGCCGTGTATTACGACGAGAACTCCATGGGCATGTATTTTCACGAGGAGGACATCCCGCCCGAGAAAATGGAAAAGGCGAACAAATGGCGGGCCAACCTGGTTGAGAAATGCGCCGAACAGGATGACGCCCTGCTGGAGAAATTCCTGGAAGAGGGGGATCTGACGACCGAGGAAATCTGGGATATTCTGCGCCGGGCCACCATTGCCCGCCGCGTGGTTCCGGTCTATTGCGGTTCGGCGTTCAAGAACAAGGGGATTCAGCGCCTGCTGGACGGGGTGACGCACCTGTTGCCTTCCCCGGAAGACGTTCCGCCCGTGGTCAACGTGGCGGAAAAGGAAAAGATCGATTTGCGGCATCCGTCGGATGAGGAACCGCTGGCGGCGCTGGCGTTCAAGATCACGGCGGACAAGCACATGGGCAAGCTGATCTATGTGCGTATTTATTCGGGTATACTCAAGGCGGGCTCCGCCGTGTACAACAGCAATTGCGACAAGACACAGCGGGTCGGCCGTATTCTGCGCATGCACGCGAACCGCCAGGAGGCGCTGGATTCCGCGCATGCGGGCGACATCGTGGCCGTGGTCGGCCTGGGCGACACCCGTACCGGCGACACGATCTGTTCGGAAGATGATCCCATTCACCTGGAAGCCATTGAATTCCCGTCGCCGGTGATTTCCATCAGCATATCGCCGAATGCTCGGACGGATAGCGAGAAGCTGGGCGAAGCACTGCAGCGGCTGGCCGAGGAAGATCCCACGTTCATTGTGGCCTACGACCAGGAGACGTCCGAAACGATTATTTCCGGGATGGGTGAATTACACCTGGAAATTATCGTCGACCGGATCCGGCGCGAGTTCAACGTGCAGGCCCAGGTGGGACGGCCCGAGGTGGCCTATCGGGAAACCGGTACCGGTACCGTGCAGGGCAGTTACAAGCACGTGAAGCAAACCGGCGGACGCGGGCAGTACGGTCATGTCGAGCTGATACTGGAGCCGATGAATCCGGGAGAAGGATTTGAATTCGTGAACAAGATTGTGGGCGGCCGTATTCCCGGCGAATATATTCCGGCCGTGGAAAAAGGAATCGTGCAGGCGATGGGGTCGGGCCCGTACGCGGGGTATCCGGTGGTGGATATGCGCGTGACCTTGGTGGACGGGTCCTATCACGAAGTGGACTCCAGTGATTTTGCCTTCCAGGAAGCGGCTCGTGTGGCATTCAAGCAGATGTTTCTGAAAACCGGTCCGGAACTGCTGGAACCGGTCATGTCCGTGGAAGTCGCCACGCCGGAGGATTACATGGGCCCGGTGACCAGCACCATTTGCCAGCGGCGGGGCCGAATTGAATCCATGGACACGTTCAAGGGGAATAAGCTGATCACCGGTATGGTTCCGTTGGCCGAAATGTTCGGTTATTCCAATACCCTGCGGACCCTGACACAGGGCCGAGCCTCCTTTTCCATGCATTTCGAGCGGTACGAAGCGGTTCCCTATGCCTTGGCGGAGGAAATCGTCAAGAAAAGAAAGGACGAAAACAAGGTAAAATAGGGGCTGGACCGGCGCCGATATCCGCACCGTGGATAATGACTTGCGTCGTACGGCACTTTGTGAAATAGTGATCGCAACATGGCGGCAGAGGACACCACAAAGCAATTGAATGTACTGATTCTCAGCATCCACCAGGAGATGGGGGAGAACTTCATCAAGGATGTCTGTTCCCAGGCATCCGGTGGAACCGGGAACGTGGAGATCGGCGATGTGCGGGTTCATATGGATGTGCTGGCCGGCGATCCCCGCCTGAATGCTTCCTGGGATGCATCCCTGCAGAAGGCCGACGCCCTGATTCTGATCGCCCGTTTTCTCGATGTGATTTCCATCGATAAAATGAAGGCCATTTACCGGCGTCTGCCCGGGGAAACGTCCACGCCGATCAGCGTGGTGGTGGTCCGGGAAGAAGGCGAAACGGATTTCAAGATCAGTTGTCCCATTTGCGGCCAGAAACTTTGGGTGCGCGACATTGATTCCAACAAGCGCGGACGTTGTCCCAACTGCAAGAAGGCCTTCACACTGCCCGACCAGAACGATCACTTGAAGGCCCAGTTGGCCCTGATGGATCGTGTTCCGGTGATGCGCGTCATATCGGGGAATACGGAATCGGCCCGCGGCGCGCTGGCCCAGCTCGTGGATCGCGTGTCCGGCCGGGCGCTTGAGCAAGCCGGCGGAGTCGACCAGGAAGTGCTCAAGCAGGCGACCATCCGCGTGCAGGTGAATCCGGAAGATACGGTCTGAGCAAACGCAACCGCCGTCCGTGATGCCTGATGCTCCTTAAGCCCTGTTCTTTTTGGGTATTTCCCGTCCCAGCCGCCGCAGGACTTCCTTCATATCGTTCCATACATCGCGTTTAGCCGCGGGATTGCGCAACAGGTAGGCGGGATGGTACGTGGGCATGGTGTCGATGTCTTCAAAGCGCATCCACTGACCGCGCAACCGGGAAATGCCGGTTTGCACCTCGAGCAGTCCCTTGACGGCCGTGGCGCCCATGGCCACGATGACCTTGGGTTTCAACAGGGCGATCTGTTCGCGCAGGAAGGGCAGGCAGGTTTCCATTTCCTCCGGTAGCGGCACCCGGTTTCCGGGCGGGCGGCACTTCACAATGTTACCGATCCAAACCTCGTCACGGGTATAGCCCATGGCGGTGATGATGCGCGTAAGCAATTGTCCCGCGCGTCCTACGAAAGCCAGGCCTTGACGGTCTTCGTCCGCGCCCGGTCCTTCCCCGATGAAAAGGATCTCGGGATTCAAACAGCCCTGGCCGGGGACGGTGTGCGTGCGCGATTCGTGCAGGGGGCATGCCGTGCATCGCGCAATCCGGTCGGCGATGCGCTGGAGTTCCGTGGTCCCGGGTCCCTCCGGCGCGGCCGCGGACGGCGGTTGCGCGAGCGCCCGTACCGTATCGGGGTCCACCTCGACTTCACGCGCGCCTTCGTCGCGTTGATACGCGAGGTATTCGGCGGCGGAATCCAGGAGCCGGGCAACCTCCGGCGCGGAATCGGTTTGTTTCGGATCAGTCGCCATGACCCCGGCATTCTGGATGAGGCATCGCGGCAATGCAAATCAAACCGTCCGCCGGCAACCGGCCGGATCAACCGGGACGAAGCGCGCGAATCAACTGCCGCATATCCTCCGGAATGGGAACGGTGAATTCAACCGGCTTTTCGTTGGCCGGATGCCGGAAAGCCAGGCGTTCGGCGTGCAGCATCTGCCGGCCGACCGGAACCGGAACGTGGGAGCGACGGTTTTTACCGTAGGTCCGGTCGCCCAGTACCGGATGACCCAGATACGCCATGTGCACCCGGATCTGGTGGGTGCGGCCCGTTTCGATGACCAGGCGCAGGAGGCTGGCGTCCGGAAAGCGCTCCAGCGTTTCATAGCGCGTCACCGCCTGACGTCCGGTATCCGGATGCGCGCTCATCTTCTTGCGATTGTGCGGACTGCGCCCGACTCGTGTTTCCACGGTGCCGCTTTCGGGGTTCACATGGTTCCGTACAATGGCGAGGTATTCCTTGTGCGTCATGCGCTCCTTGAACTGGTTCTGCAGGTGCGTTACCGCGCGCGGAGATCGCGCAATGACCATCACGCCCGAGGTGTCTTTATCCAACCGGTGCACGATCCCCGGTCGCATCCCGCCTTCCAGCCGGGCGATTTCGGGATACCGGTGCCGCAGCGCGTTGACCAGGGTGCCCGTGATGTGGCCGGGGGAAGGATGCACCACCAGGCCGGCGGGTTTGTTGACGACAATGATGTCCTCATCCTCGTGCCGGATGTCCAGCGGCCGGTCTTCCGGCACCGGATCGTCGGACGGCGGCGGAGGAATTTCAATTTCCACCCGGTCCGATTCGTGCAACGGGTAATGCGGTTTTCGGATCCGGCCGCTTACCCGGATATGACCGTCCTTGATCAGCGACTGAATGCGGTTTCGCGACAAGGCCGGCCGGCGGCGGTGCATCCAGACATCCAGACGGATGCCGCGGTCATTCGGTTCAACGGGTATGATTTCCATGATGACGGTGCCGGCGATAGGGGAGGAACACCCAGAGCAAAATGCCGATAACGAACAGGATCAGGCTGATGTCCTGCGCAGCGTTGAGGCCGAAGCCCGGGACGCGCTCGTCGCCCCGGAGGAATTCCATGACAAAACGTCCCGCGGGATAGATCATCATATATATCGCAAAGACCGTGCCGTCCCGGCGCTTGCGGAAATAGGCGCCGAGCAGAACGACATACAGGAGCCCGTTGAAGGCGGTTTCGTACAACGGGGTCGGGTGCCGAACGGCGCCATGAAGAAAAACGCCCCAGGCCAGGTCGGTTTCCGTTCCGAAACAGCATCCGTTCAGAAAACAGCCGAACCGTCCCAGGGCATGTCCGATCGGCAGAGCGGTTACGGCGAAATCGGCCAGGGACCATAAGGGTTCGCGCCGGCGCCGGCTGCACAGGATCAGGGCCAGCGAGGCGCCGATCAATCCGCCGTAATAGATAAGCCCGCCCTGATCGATGCGCAGGATTTCAAGGGGCGCCTGGCGGAAATGATCGAAATCGGAAATGACGTACGCGATCCGGGCGCCCACGATGCCCCCGATCAGCAGCCACAACGCAAGGTCCACGCCGATGTCCGGCGCGCGTTGATCCCGCCGCGCGAGCCGATTCCAATGCAGGACGGCCACCACGAACGCCAGGGCGAACATGATGCCGTACCAGTAGATGGTTATCGGTCCGATTTCGACAAATTCCGGATGCATGGGACTACCGCTTCATTTCTGTTCATGGATCATGAAAAGCGTATATCACCGGACGCGTAAACACAAACCCGATCACGGGATTTGCGCCCGGGGCGGTTTCCTTGCCGCCCGGCGGGGGTATAGTACCGGTAGGGCCGGTGATAATAATATTTCTGTTCGGGATTGGATAATTCCGTGCGATTTGATTACAATCCATGTGGGTGCACTCGTATGGCCCGTTCCGGGTGAGCCGGTGGGTGGGTGTTTCGAATGCGCGAAGCGGCCTTATTTTGAGGTATGATGTGTCCGGCGAAATGACAGTTCCAATCGATGCGGACCGGGTGCAGCGGATCGTTTGTTCCCGGTGCGGGCATCACATGGACCTGGAAGGCTTTGAGCCGTTCTCGGAAGTCGAGTGTCCGAAGTGTTCGGAGAAGCAAAGGGTTCCTCTCCGGTTGGGTTCTTTCCTGTTGCTGGAGGAATTCGGCCGGGGCGGCATGGGCACGGTGTACCGGGCCTATGACGAAACGCTGGGACGTCTTGTGGCCATCAAGGTCATGAAGAAGAAGTTCGCCGAAGACGCCCATTTCGCCGAAAATTTTCTCCGGGAAGCCCGCGCGGCCGCCGCGCTGAATCATCCCAACGTGGTTCAGATTTATTCATGCGGACAACAGCGGGACCAGCTCTATATCGTGATGGAACTGGTCGGCGGCGGCCGACTGGACAAGATGATCAAGGGCGGCCGGGCCATCGGGGAAGTGCGCGCCCTGGAAATCGGGCTCCAGGTTTCCGAGGGTTTGCAAGCCGCGAACGAGATCGGGTTGATTCACGGGGACATCAAGCCTGAAAACATCCTGTTCGGGAATAACGATCAGGCCAAGGTGGTGGATTTCGGCCTGGCCCGGTTTTTGGACAAGTCGGCGCATCCCGGTGAGATATGGGGCACGCCTTATTATATCGCGCCGGAAAAGGTTCGCCGTCAGCCGGAAGATCACCGGGCGGACATTTACAGCCTGGGCGCCACCCTGTATCACGCGCTGAGCGGGAACCCGCCGTTCGAGGGCGACACCGCGAAGGATGTGGTGCTTGCGCGCTTGAAGGATCCGGCCATCAGTCTTCGCGTCGTGGTTCCCTCGCTCCAGCCCGAAACGGCCGATGTCATTGCGCGCATGCTGGAAGCCGAACCGAATATGCGGTATCCGACGTACAAATCCCTCCAGGCGGATTTACGGGAGGCCCTGCGCGTGGCGCAAATGAACGAAGACGAAGGCTCGGTGTCCATCCGGAAAAAGTCGAGGACGCCGATCGTAATCGGCGGATTGGTTTTGCTGGCGGTGGCCCTGGGTTTGTTTGCGTTGTTGCGCCGCGAATTACGGGAACCGGAACTCCCGCCGCCGCCGACGCTTCCGGAAGAGGTTGCGGTGCCGCCGCCGGAGGAGGTTCGCCCGGAGATCGTGTACGAAACGCAACCGTTCACGGGAGAACGGGAGACGGCGATTGTGGAGGCCGCCGCGGCTTTTGCGGAAGGGCGCTCACGCGACATGGAACAGAAACTCGAGTCCTTGTTCGAACAGTTGCCTCGCCGGGGAGTGGAGCGGCCGTGGGTCGGCGTGTTGCAGGCGGTGCCCGCATGGGTGGAAGGCCGGGAACGCGACATGTTGCGTCATTTGCGCAGGATCCAGGATGCCACGCTTCGTGAACTGGAAGAGGATGAACCGCATCCCGGGGCCATGCCGCAGACGTTGGCCCGCCTGATCGTCGGACAGGTCAGTCCGGAGCGCGCGCGGGAAGAGGCCGCCCATTGGCCGGACTGGTTCGCCGATTTGACCCGTTTCTTTATTGCCGTGCATCACCTGAAGCAGGGGGAACTGGCCGAAGCCCGGAGGGAATGGGAGTCGTACGCCGGCATCGAGCCACCCGATCCCGCCTGGCCGTACGCGTTTCAACCCCTGGCCCGGAAATGGACCGGCCATATGACGGAATGGGAACAAATCCGGAAACAGGCCGCGGAGGACGAGCCGCGAGCGGCGTTGACCGCCCTGAAAGAATACCGGGAAGAAGCCGAAGTGTTTCTCGCGGATCAGGTCGAGGCCGAAATCGCGCGCGCGGAGGAACGGGTGCGCGAACAGGAGGAACGCGAGGAGCGGGCACGGCGGGAGGAAGAGGAACAGCGCATACAGGCGGACCTCGAACGCGTGGAGGAATGGAGCGCTACGCTTCAGCCGCACCTGGCGCGAAAGGAGTATCGCCAGGCGGGACTGGAGGCACGCCGGTTTGCCGCGGAACTCGAAACGGAGGAAGGACGCGCGGCGCTGAATGATCTGCAGGAAAGCTATGAGCGCATGGACGCCGTCAAAAATTTCCTCATACGCGAAATCGAACGGAATCCGTTCCGGCGCCATATTGCGCCGGAAATCGGCGATGCGGCCGGCGCCACCTTGCACGGGATACGCGTGTCGCTCGGGGCGCACGGCACCGCGTTGCGCCCCTGGGACCGGATCAGTGAACGGACGATGGTGACCCTGGCCGATTATTATCTGTCCAACGCAAGGCTGGAAGACGACGAGCGCGCGGACCTCACGTTGTCGCTGGCTGTGTTTTGTTACCGGTACGGCGGTTTCCGGCTCGCCCGGCAGTATGCGGAACAGGCGGTACAATACGATCCCGGCCTGGCTCCCCAGGTGGATCGGTTGATGCCGGACCTCGAAGACCGGTAGACACCGGGTCCGGAACTCCCGGATGCGCTGTGTTCCTCCGCTCCTTCCGGCTCGATCCCCCGACGCGGACTCGTCGGTGCGGGCTATTCGAACAGGTCGTCGGACAGGCCGGTATTGACCTTCACCTCCCGGACGTTGATGACCCATTCCATGCGTTCGCCTTCCAGCATCCCTCGGATCTGATCGATCCGGCCGCCCATCATTTGTTCCATCATGGCCCGTTGTTCTTCGGGCATTTGCTCGAGCTGTCGTTCCATTTGCGCGAGTTGTTGCCGCGCCTGTTCCCGTTCCTCGGGGCCGATCAGGTCATCGCCGATTTCGATAATCAACGTGGTGCGATAGGGGATCCACATGCCTTCCACGTTCCGGTAATCGTCGAAATGGAATTCGGGGCTGAACGCGCCGGTTTGTCCGGGGCGCACATCCACGTCCACGTCGAAGGACATTTCTCGCGCCACCCATTTTCCGGGTTCGATCAGCATACGCACATTCTGCAGGCGTTGCCCGTCGGTGTCGGGCTCGGAGGGCAGGCGCATTTCATCGATTTCCAATACCGGCATCGAATCGCCGTTCCGTGTTTCCGTTCCGCCGTAGCGGGCGGCCCGGCGCAGTTCGTCATAGATTTCCGGATCGAATAGATCGCTGTGGCCCACGTGTACCGCGTCACCCGCTTCCTTCCATTCCCGCGGTCCGTGCACTTCGGTCCGGGTCTCGAACGTGGTGCGTCCGTCCACGATCTTCTTCCGGTAGTAGGTCGTGTACATGTCGGTAACGAGGGTGTAATCCTCGATCGATTCATGTTGTTCCTCGTACGCGTCGCGCATGGTGTCCAGCAATTCGGCGCCGGTCATGGCCGGCGATGCGGGGATGAACGGCGGGGCCGACAGGGCCAGGCCGGTGAGTACGATCAACGGCAGGCGGTTATTCATCATCAATTCCTTCCTTGTTTGTACGCGGTTGGAGGGCGGACGGCCCGCCCGTCGAAAAACAGGATAGGGCATGTTCTGGCGGATTCAAGAGGTTTCGGGAAACGCGCGGGCGGGGCGCTTCTGTCCCGGCCGTATCTTTGTCTTGCCATTGTTCCTCCGTTTTCTCACGCTGTGGAGCGTGTCATGAAACAGCGACTCCACATCGGCGTGCTGGGCCCGAACACCTGTACGCGGGAAGAATACGAGCTGGGATATGCCGTGGGGGCGGGCCTGGCCGAGGCCGGCGCGGTGCTGGTTTGCGGCGGGTTGGGCGGTATGATGGAGGCTGCGGCGGAGGGTGCGAAGAGCCGGGACGGAGTCACGGTCGGCCTCCTGCCGGGCGAAGAGGCGCAAAGCGCGAATGCCTTCATCGATATTCCATTGCCGACGGGATTGGGTCCCGTCCGGAATGTACTGGTGGTACGCGCGTGCGATGCCGTCATCGCCATTCGGGGCGGTTATGGAACGCTTTCGGAAGTGGCCTTCGCGCTACGATTGGGCGTACCCGTGATCGGACTCAACACCTGGAGCGCGGTCAAGGACGGACAGCCCGATCCCGGAATTCATGCGGTCGATACCCCGGAAGAAGCCGTACGACTAGCCCTGGAACAAGGAAAAAAACCCTACTGAACACTGCCCACTGAATACTGAATACTGCCACGTCGGCGGCTCCGCCGCCAAGTGGCCGCTTGCCGCTACGCGGCGACGCGGAATACTGCCCACTGCCCACCGCCTTCACCCTTCCGGCAGGACGGGCAGGCCGGGATACAGGCCTTGGATGAGTTCCCGGAACAGGTTCAGTTGTCTCAACTCATGGAAGTCGGGATCTGAAATGAATCGTTGGAAGGTGATGGGCGAGCAGTAATTCGCTCCCAGGCGGATCCACTCCATGGCCTCTTCGAAGTCCCTTTCTTCCGTGTACGTAATGGCCATGTTGAAATACCAGGCCGGGGTGTGGGGATCGGTATGGATCAACAGGTGCAGATGTTCGCGCGCGTCCTGGAGTGCGCCTATGCGCAGAAGCGCCACGGCCAGGTTGTTGCGGATCTTGTGCAGATGCGGGAAATGCTCGATGGAGTCCTCGAGATATTCGGCGGCCTGTTCGTAGCGGCCTGTTGCCAGGTACAGCATTCCCAGGTTCAGGCGGGCAACCGGATAATCGGGTTGGATATCCAGGGCCGTCCGGAACATGTCCTCGGCCGTCGTCATCCGGCCCTTGTGCATGTGGCAGGCAGCCAGCATGGAATAATTGATGGCATTGAACGGTTCGAGCTGTTTGGCCCGTTCCAGTGCGCGAATCGCCTGGTCCACCTTGCCCTGCTGGGTATAGGCAAAAGCCAGAACGCGCAGGGCTCCGGCCATGTCGGGCCAGATGCCCAGTGCCTTTTGCGCGCGTACCTGCGCCTTCTCGAATTCCCCGGCATGTACGTACTGGCCGGCCATGCGCAGTTCCCCCATGGCCTGGGCAATCTTTGCGGGATCCAGGCCCGGCTGCGACATATCGGTATAGTCCGCGGGCTCCCATTCGGGCACGGTTTCGGGCATGACCGTTCTTCGGTGGACCCGCTCCTGCAGGGCGGAGGGGGCGCCTTCTTCCAGGTCTTCGTCCACGTCACGGCGATCTTCGTGCCGCATGATGATCCAGCTTGCAAGACCGAGCAGAACCAGCATCAGGGTGGTGAACAAAAACGTACTGCGCCACGCCCGGGCCCGCATTTCCGCGGGCGATACGTTCATATCCACACGCGTGTACGATTTCGGCGGCTCGTGTTCCGGTTTCTTCCGGTCGCTGTAGATATCTGGATTTCTGTCCATACGTTGGTGTTCCGGTCCCTGTGCTCCGGTGTGATGCGCCTGGATGAAGATACACGTATTCGGCGCACATTACAACCGGAGTTATGCCGGCGAACAGGCGCGGCGGAGCGGGTTCAGGCGACGGGACGCAGAAGCGCAAGGAAATTGGCCAGGATGCGCTTGCCGTCCCGGGTGAGAATGGATTCGGGATGAAATTGCACGCCGTGCACGGGAAATTCCGTATGTTGAAGTCCCATGATTTCGCCCTCTTCCGTTTCGGCCGTAATGCGCAACACCTCGGGCAGGGACGTACGCTCCACGACCAGCGAGTGATAGCGGGTGGCTTCAAAGGGATTCGGCATGTCCTTGAAAACGCCTTCGCCCCGGTGCCGGATCGGCGACGTCTTGCCGTGCATGAGACGGTCCGCGCGCACGACGCGTCCCCCGTACACCTGGCCCAGGCACTGGTGGCCCAGGCACACGCCGAGCAGCGGGATGCGCGCGCCGAACCGTTCAATCACGGCATTGGAAATACCGGCTTCGTCCGGGGTGCACGGGCCCGGGCTGATCAGGATGCCATCCGGTTTCTGTTGTTCAATCTCGTCCAGCGTAAGTTCATCGTTGCGCGCCACACGAACCTCCGCCCCCAGCTCGCCCAGATACTGGACGAGGTTGTAGGTGAACGAATCATAGTTGTCGATCATCAGGATCATGGACCGTTCTCCTGGCGTACTTGTGCGAATTGCCGGGAAAGCGACAAGGCCTTGAGCATGCCGCGCGCTTTGTTCCGGGTTTCCTCCCATTCGCGGTGAGGGTCGGAATCGGCCACGATCCCGGCGCCCGCCTGTACATAGGCCCGCGGTCCATCCAGCAGGACCGTTCGAATCGCGATGCAGGAATCCAGGTTGCCGTTAAAACTGAAATAGCCCACCGCCCCGGCATACGGGCCGCGGCGCGCCTCTTCCAGTTCCGCGATGATTTCCATCGCGCGCACCTTGGGCGCCCCGCTGACCGTGCCGGCGGGGAACGTGGCGCGGAGCACATCATAGATGTCCCGGTCCGGCGCCAGTGTGCCTGTCACATCGGATACGATATGCATCACATGGCTGTAGCGTTCGATCACCATCAGTTCCGGGCATTGAACCGAATGATATGCGCAGACGCGGCCGATATCATTCCGTCCCAGGTCCACGAGCATGATATGTTCCGCGCGTTCCTTGGGGTCGGCCAGAAGTTCCTCCTCGAGTTCCCGGTCCCGTTCCGGATGCTCCGATCGCGGCCGCGTGCCCGCGATGGGCCGGACCTCGACCCGGCCTTCCTCGCACCGCACATGGATTTCCGGCGAGGAACCCACCAGTGCGCGATCCCCGAATTCCAGGCAGAACATGTACGGGGACGGATTGATCGCGCGTAACGAGCGATATACATCGAGCGCATCGCCCGGCGATTCCGCCTCGAAGCGTTGCGACAGGACCACTTGAATGACGTCGCCCGCCCGGATGTATTCCTTGGCCTGTTCCACGGCGGACCGGAAGGCTTCGGGTTGCGTGTTCGAGGTGAACGAAATATCCGGGGCCGTCTCACGCGCGTCGAGCACGTAATGGGGGACGGGTGTCGCGAGGGCTTCGTACATCCGTTCAATCTGGCGGGTCGCATCCCGGTAGGCGGATTCCGCATCCTCTTCGATGTAGGCGTTGACCACCAGTTTCATCGTGTGCCGCACGCGATCGAAGATGATGATCGAATCGGTAATCGCCATCATGATCTCCGGCCAGTTCAGTCCTTCCCGGTCGCTCAGGGGCACTTTTTCGAACTGGGCCACGGCATCGTAGCCGATGTAGCCCACGGCGCCGCCGTAGAACCGCGGAAGGTCCGGATCGTCCACCGGACGAAACCGCGACATGTACGCTTGCAGGGCCGACAACGGCTCCACATCGTCCATTGTTTCGATTTCGCCGCCGGGTTTTTCCATTTCCACGCGCCGGCCGAAACTCCGGAAAATCGCGCGCGGCCGAAACCCGAGGAACGAATAGCGGGCGATATGCTCGCCGCCCTCCACGCTCTCCAGCAGGAAACTGTGAAGCGGTCCCGCCTCTTGACGAAAGGCCGAGCGCAGGCGTTCGTAGGCCAGCAACGGGGTTTCCTGGTCGGCCAGAAACTCCCGCCAGACCGGAACCAGGTTGCCCTGTTGGGCCTTCTTCAGAAACGTCTCTTTGTCGGGAACATGCATGGTCGGTGGTCGGTAGTCAGTAATCAGTGTTCAGTAAGCAGTAAGCAGTAATCAGTATTCCGCGTCGCCGCGTAGCGGCAAGCGGCCACTTGGCGGCGGAGCCGCCGACGTGGCAGTATTCAGTGTGGTTTTAGTTCGGCTTTCGATTGCGTGTCTTTGAAACCATTCATGACTCATTGAGATTCAATGTCCAACAGCCAACAAGGAATATCCAATTCCCAAATTTGCTTCTTGGTTGTTCCTTGTTGGATATTGGATATTCGGTTCTCCGAAACATCCAGAAAGCGCTGAGAGCCCCCCTTATTTGATGCGTGCCTCCTCACGGCTCCAGGTTTTCCAGTTCTCCTGTTTCGAAATCGAGGCGACGGTAATAGCAACCGCTTCGGCTTTCTCCTTTTTCGTTCCGGGTGTGGCACATCCCGCTTCCGCGGGGGCGGACCCGGTAGAGCAACGAATTCTGTTCGCAATTCACCCGGATTTCAACCAGGTCGAAGGTATTGCCCGAGGTTTCGCCTTTGACCCACAATTCGTTTCGCGAGGTGCTCCAGAAGACGGCTGTGCGGCGTTTGATGGCTTCTTTGAGCGCGGTTTCATTGGCATAGGCGACCACCAGCAATTCCTGCGTGTCGATATCCTGGACGGCAACGGGGATCACGTCGGGACAATTCCGGATTGCCGTGTTCAGCTTGGAGAAATCCAGCTTCAGTTCGGCTCCTTCTTCAATCGGATTCAGCATCGTACTTCCACTCCCCGGTCTTTGAGGTATTGCTTGGCCTGTCCAATGGTGAATTCGCCGAAATGAAAAATGGACGCGGCCAGCACGGCGTCGGCCTTGCCTTCCGTAACCGCCTCGTAGAGGTGTTCGAGTGTGCCGGCCCCGCCCGAGGCGATCACCGGCGCGGACACGGCTTCGGATATCGCCCGCGTCAATTCCAGATCGTATCCGTCCTTGGTTCCGTCCCGATCCATGCTGGTCAGCAGGATTTCCCCCGCGCCGCGTTCGACGCCTTCCCGTGCCCAGGCCACGGCGTCGAGGCCGGTGGGTTTGCGCCCGCCGTGCGTGTAGACCGTCCAGCCTTCACGATCCTCATTCCGCCGGGCGTCGATGGCCAAGACGATACATTGACTTCCGAATTGTGCGGACGTTTCCTGTATGATGTCCGGGTTGTCGATGGCCGCTGTATTGATGGATACCTTATCCGCGCCGGCCTGAAGAAGGGTCCGGATATCCGCCGCCGAACGGATTCCCCCGCCGACGGTCAGCGGCATGAAAATCTCACGGGCCACGGCGGCCACCACGTCAACGATCGTATCCCGGCCTTCGTGGGAGGCGGTAATATCCAGAAATGTCAGTTCATCGGCGCCCTGTTCCTGGTATGCGCGGGCTTGGTCCACGGGATCGCCCGCATCCCGCAAGGACACGAATTGTACCCCTTTGACCACTCGTCCCTCCGCGATATCCAGGCAGGGAATAATGCGTTTAGCCAGCATATTGCGTTTCCTCCATGCAAAAGACCCCGTCATGCGGACGGGGCCATCGGCGCACACCGGAACGGTCAGGTCCCGGTTCCTGAATGACGCCATGCCACATATGGCATGATCGCCGAGTGTCTTACAGGGGCGGTCGGCAATCAAGGTTTTTTCGTTTGGGGCCCTATACCTCAAATGAAAACGTGTGTATGGTCGAATTTACTGTTGGAACCAGCGTCCAACGTCGGAAATAGGCGACCCTGTTAATAAGCGCAATAAAAAGGGTTGACTATTAAAGGTAAAACGATACATTAAAATGTACTCGGGGTGTAGAGGCTGTTAATGGGCAAGCAACGGTACAGAGTGTCCTGCGAAGCGCCGGCCGATACGTGGATGAAGGATACCAGTCTGTTTCGGGAGTGGGATGAGATGAAGCGTGAGATCCTGAAACACAAGTGGTACGAGAGCGAAAAAGCGGGGCGAGATATTGGCTGGGATCGTGCCATGGTGGATTGGATGGTACGGTTCGGCAGCAAGCGGGGGACGGCCCACGTGAAAGAAGATCGTTCCTGATACGGTTTTTTCCTTCGCATTAATTTTCCTTTCCTTTCTTTTCTTTCCTATGCCGGATCGTTACGGTTTTCCTGTGGAGCATACCTATGATGGAACGAAGCAGGCGCGAGATGAGCCGGGGGCGTTGGGCGGTCGAACGGGAACGCGGTCAGATTCCGGATTGGCGGCCTCCCGCGTCCGGTGAAACGGCTTCCATTGACAAAGTACTTCCGGGGGTACTGAAGAAAATGGGGTTGAGCGACCGGGTCTGGGAGCAGGATTTGCTTCGGGACTGGCCCGGGATTGTGGGGGAGGCTGTGGCGCGTCATGCCCGGCCGGGCCGGGTGCAGGGCCGGGTGTTATGTGTGTACGTATCCAACTCCGCCTGGTTGAACGAACTGCGCCGATACAGTGAGAAGCGGATTCTTGAAAACATACGGGCGCGTTACGGCAATCGAATCCATTCCCTTCGCATCCAGCTGGATCCTGATGCGGGACGGGTGTGAACCCGGTCCGGGGCCGGAATGACACCGCGCTTGCCTGTTCGCGGACGATTCGGATAGGGTATGATGGTTCTTGGCCAGGGCGTACGATTCCTGGCCGGCGCAAGCCATGATTGGCCTACCGCACACCCCGGTAGCTCAGTAGGACAGAGCGGCGGATTCCTAATCCGCAGGTCGCGCGTTCGAGCCGCGCCCGGGGTACCATAATAGTTTCTCCCTCCTGCGGTCTCTGGTCCTTGGTCCCTGGTCCTTGGTCTGTCCAGTCAAATGGGGAATGGCGGTTTCAATAACCAACAGCCAACACGGAATAACCAAGGATCAAATTTGGGAATTGGATATTCCTTGTTGGATATTGGATGTTCCGTGTTGGCGCCCAATCCGTTTTCGCGTGCCGCGCCATCATGCTCGGCAGCAAGTAGGTCAGGCATTCCTGCCTGACCAGGTCGGGCAAGCCCCGCTAAAAGCGGGGTAAAAATGCCCGACCTACTCCCTCGTCAGGGAACAGGAACAGAGATCCTCCAATCTCCGCCTCCGGGAACGCCGCGCCCCAGCTCGACATATGGATGGAACCAAGGAAGAAAGAGGGGAACC
>SLKG01000149.1 GCA_007134735.1 Kiritimatiellia bacterium | reverse complement strand
GCTGAAAAGCCAAACTCATCAAATCCAAAGTGGGTGCTATGTGAGCTCCAATAGGGATGTGTGCTTGTGTTGCATTCTCCACCAAGCGGTGATTCAACCTGACGGCAAGATTTCAAGGCATTACCTGCTCCGTCAGGGTTCTCCTCCTCATTCGGATAACCTTGTCCGACAACATAATCAAGTAACTGTATCCAATCATCATGACCAGGTACAGACCATCCATCTGGACATAGCCCTCTGGCATCATCAACCGCATACCAATTGTAAAGTTTCCCATAGGCTTCCAACAAATCGTCATCGTTGTTATAAATCGCATACGCCCCTTGTGTGGTGTTTTGCCAATCATCATCATTAAGCCCCGTAGGAATGTCAACCTCATTGTTGTACCTGGTAACACGAAGGTTCTCCGCCATCCACTCCTGCTCGCCAATGACTACAGTAACGTATTCGTTGTCGTCGATGTCGGTAACACCATCACCATAGATAATATCAGATTCTTCTTCTTGAAAGTTTGCAATAAATGTAAGGTCTATATCGGGCATTTCAAAAACAACTGAGGCATCATCAAATAATTCATTACCATTGATATCTGTCCAGTTTACGAACTCCCAGCCTTCATTGGCAGTTGCTAAAACAGCAACTTCTTCTCCATGCTCGTATTCACCTTCGCCATAAACAGTACCAGCACCTTCTGGATTTACTTCAATGTGCAGGCTGTATAATATTTCTACCACCTCCTGGAAATTTGCAGTAAGTGAAATGCTTTCTGCAGGCATGGTGACTGTGGCGAACCGTAAATCAACATTGTGAACATTATCCGTATCGCCCGTCCATATGGCAAACTCCCAGCCCTGATTTGGGATGGCAGTGATACTTACCTCCGTTCCTTCCTCATACTCCCCTGTACCCGTAACTGTGCCACCATCAAGAGGATCGGCAAACAATACCAAGTCATACAAACAGGGATTCCAGGTGGGCACCCCATTACAAAAAGAAAGGGTTTGTCCGTGCTCTCCTGGGTCAACTGATACCCAGTTTTCCCCATCCCAATATTTCATCTCCCCTGGCTCAACACCTTCATATACTTCAGTCAAATACCCTTCTTCATTATGATCACCCCATGAGTGTGCTTCATCCCAATTGTCGATGTCTTCGAGGAGAATGCCTGCTGCAGGGGAATCCATAAACACGGGATCTGTTTCAACGATTTCTTCACTAAGTGTTTTAGCCGTTTCAGAATGCAGTGCATACGGCACACTTAAAAACTGCGTGACACCACTTATCGCATAATTCGTTCCTCCAGTTGGGTCTGTTTCAGTCTTTAAAAAATAGGGTCCGTCTGACCAGTCAATCTCTGCAAATACTCCTTCAACAACATCACCATCACCAATTATGTATGTAATCAGTCCATACGAATTTGTAGTAATTAAATGCGTTTCCACATACACCGCATCCCCGGTTACACTTCCTTGAAGAATGCTGACCCTTTTACCAATGGGAGAGTTTACAATGACCTGGTTGTTGCTGTCACGCACCACTCCCTGGTTGGTTATCCCTTGAGGTACTTGTGCCAAGGCGGTTGAAAAAATGATTAATCCTGCGAAAAAAAGTATGATATTTTTCATAAAGAATTGATTTTTAGATTTCTAAATTATGGGTTAATATTCTATGTTTTTTTATAAATGCGTATCATAATAAATCCCATTGCCAGGATAAATGAAACTATAACTGCATACTTATTCAAAGGTATTGCTGCAGGATCACGGAAGTTAGCCCTTAGTGTGTTTAATCCCCTAACGAGGGTATATACAAAGGTTGAATCTTCACTGATAACATTTCCATCTCCATCGGTCCAATTTACAAACACCATCCCCTCAATAGGAACTGCAGTAAGTGTTATTTGCTGCCCAGGCATCAGTTTATAAAACCCTTCAGCAGGGTGGATTGTGCCCATATCATCAAAGTTCATTGTCAGGGAGAGTGTACTGTATGCTGGAAATTCATCATCCAGATTATTAAAGTTTGCTGTGAGGGTTACCTCTTTTGATGGCATTATGTAATCAAATGAAGTCTCCCCACTGAGAAAAAAGTTATCCTGGTCAGACCAGTTGATAAACTCATAACCATCATTCACAACAGCACTTAATGATACCTGCTGACCAAAACTATACTTGCCTTCTGATTCAACACTACCACCAGTTGCAGGTTCAGCGAATAAGTTCAGGTTATACAATTGGTAACTCTGCTGTATTCCATATTGGACGCTTCCATCCTGTGAAAAGAAATACCTGAAATCAGTAAGTCCTGTTGAACGTTGCACCGAGCCTCCAACTCCTGTTGCTTCGCCACCTGCTGACACAACACCCTGTTGTGCAAAACAGCTTGACGAGGATGCAATTGTTAAAAAAGAGAGCCAAAAAATAATGCCTGGAAGTTTCATGGTGGTGGGTTTTCGTTGATAATAATAAGTGAAAGCCGACAAAATATATATTTGACATATTTTTTCTGCATATTGTGCTTTAATGTAGACAAGTATGGCTTTCGAGTAATTTCTAAAAAGTTACGAAAAAACCCGCAACAAACAAGTGATTTTTTGATGTTTAACTTATCGAGCTACCTATGTAGCTACATATGGAGACATAAATACATGACGGTTTATCCTGGTTATTATCACATGAAT
>SLKG01000117.1 GCA_007134735.1 Kiritimatiellia bacterium | reverse complement strand
TGTCCAGGTTCAGTGCGAAACGGAGGCGTCAGCACATCAAGGGTCAAAACCATTGGACATCCCGCGCTTCAGACTGGGTGGAGATCTGGCAGACCCGCATGATGTCGACCCAGGAGGCCCGGGATTTGGAGAAGGCCATCAAGGCACGAGGCGCTCGTCGGTTTCTTGCCGAAAAAGGCATCGAAATCCGACCCACGGGTACAAATTGAAGATTCCTGTTGAAATAACAGGTAATATGAAGCATAAAGTATGTGCCGCTTTTAAAGGCGGGGGCGTAGCTCAATTGTCCCGCCTTTGGCGGGATAAAGTTAGAGCTTGTCCCGCCTCCGGCGGGATACCAGACTGTCGATCTGGGTGTTGCGGTCCCGCCCTCCGGGCGGGATGAAGTTCGAGCTTGCCCCGCGTTCCGCGGGGTCCCGTCGTCCTTGAATCTCACGAGTAATGTGTAGATGATCTGCGTTTATATTCTCCACTCCAAAACCCTGGACTGTTTTTATACGGGCCTGTCCAGGTTCAGTGCGAAACGGAGGCGTCAGCACATCAAGGGTCAAAACCATTGGACATCCCGCGCTTCAGACTGGGTGGAGATCTGGCAGACCCGCATGATGTCAACCCGGGAGGCCCGGGATTTGGAGAAGGCCATCAAGGCACGAGGCGCTCGTCGGTTTCTTGTCGAAAAAGGCATCGAAATCCCACCCACGGGCACAAATTAAAGATTCCTGTTGAAATGACAGGTAATATGAAGCATAAAGTATGTGCCGCTTTTAAAGGCGGGGGCGTAGCTCAATTGGTTAGAGTACCAGACTGTCGATCTGGGTGTTGCGGGTTCGAGTCCCGTCGTCCCCGCCAGTTTTTATTCCTCACATAACACGCATTACCAATTATTTATGCGAGATATTGCAGGCATTCTTAATCATGGCGTAATTGCTATAAAATGCCAAAAATAGCCTGTTTTGTCGTACCCTACTTGTACCCGTTTGTGCCGATTTTCGATGACGGGGCCTGACCCCGTCGTCCCCGCCATTATTGTTGCGGTCCCGCCCTCCGGGCGGGATAAAGTTCGAGCTTGCCCCGCGTCGCGCGGGGTCCCGTCGTCCCCGCCACTTTTTTTGATTGCCGGATGCTTGTCACGTCCAAGACGCATTCCCGAATCGCATCTTGGGAAGGATGCCGAAAGCTTGACACGGGAAAGCTGATTCTTGTATGGGAAGGCTGGGACAACATCAGTAATGGACAGGCTGAAACCGGGGCCACGGGACAATGAAAAGTGTGATTAAACTGATTGTGGCGGGGGTGGTCTTCTACGCGGCTTATATCATAACAGAGCCTTACATTTCTGAGTGGCGCGGCCCGGCTGATACCGAAGCAGAAGTCAATAGAGAAGAGGAAACGACCCGTTCACTCCGGAAACAAATCACGTGTCCCACCTGTGATGGCGAAGGCCGCTTGAGCTATATAGATCGGCGTGGCGATAACCACATCTATCCATGCCGAATGTGTAACGTTACCGGATGCAATCAAGTTACGCTTCTTGTCGGAGCGCATATCTGTCCGGACTGCAAGGGCATGGGCCGCAATGAGCTTCGCGAACACCGCGCAAATGTTCTGCGACCGAGAGATGGTCGGGGAGGCTATCTCATCACGGCCGCTCGCTGTCAGCGGTGCAATGCGACCGGCGTCATCCTGCCTCGCACACCGCCGGGCTCACAACGGCCCTCCCCGTCCAGATAATCTATCAATCCAACCGGTGTACCAGCAGGCCCGACCGTAGTTTCGGTTCGAACCATGTGCTTTTCGGCGGCATGATGAGACCCGCATCCGCCACCTCCATGAGTTGTTCAACGCGGACGGGATACATGGAAAACGCCACGGCGGCCCGGCCACGGTCCACGCGCTGTGTCAACGCGTTCACCCCGCGTATACCTCCTATGAATTCAATACGCGGATCGTTGCGCGGATCCCGGATGCCCAGTATGGGATCCAGCAGTCGATCCTGGAGAATGCTGACATCGAGGGAAGCTACCGGATCATCCGCCGACGCCTCCTCACTCCATCGCAAACCGTACCACGTCCCTTCAAGGTAGAAGCTGACCCGCCCCGGTGCATCGGGTTCCGGCTCAGCCCCCTCTTGTACCGAAAACGATTTGCCAACGCGTTCCAGGAAAGCCGCCGGGCTCAATCCATTCAGATCGCGCACGCAACGATTGTAAGGTAGGATGCGCAATTGACCCGCCGGGAACAGAACGCTTAAAAACCAGTTATAGTTTTCCCGCCCGGTATGCTGTGGATTATTCTCCCGTTTCATTTGTGCTACGCGTACCGCGCTGGCCGCCCTATGATGCCCGTCCGCTACATAGGCGGCCGGAACCCCGGAAAACGCTTCCACGAACGGTTCCGCTATGTCCGATTCCCAGACCGTATGCCGCACCCCGTCATCACTGGTGAACTGATACAGGGGGGTCCCTTGCGCAACCTTTTCGGTCAAACGGTCAATCGCCGGCTGATCCCTGTACGTCAGAAACACCGGACCCGTGTTGGCATTGAGCGTGAACACATGACGGGCACGATCATCCTCGGTGCGTTTGCGTGTCTTCTCATGCTTCCGGATGATATCGCGCTCGTACTCCTCCACGTGGCATACGGTCACCAGACCGGTCTGGGCGTGGTTCCCGGCCTCGAGCCGATACACATACACCGCTTCTTTCGGGGCGGGCGCCAGGTATCCCTTTCGAATGAACGACTCCAGGTTGGCGGCCGCCTGCTCATACACGACATCCGCATGAGGGTCCGTATCCTCGGGGAAATCAATCTCCGAGCGGGAAATCCGCAGAAAACACATGGGATTATCCCGCGCGATCATTCGGGCTTCGTGCGTATCCACCACATCGTATGGCGGCGCGGCGATTTGCGCGGCGCGATCCGGCGGCGGTCTCAGTGCGATGAAGGGTTTTATGTTCATGAATCCTGTCTCTTGCTGACCGGTTTGTTCTAACACGTGAACGGGGTACCTGTCCAATGCGGACGGCATCAAGCCAGGTCAAAGCGGCACAGGACATCAAGTGTCCCCAGGGGACCGGCTTCCCGGGCGACATAGCCGCCCGCCCGGGAAACGGTTTCTATCACGGCCGGATGAGCATCCCCGGGGCATCCCACCAGACGGGATACGGAACCGTCGAGCATGCTGATGTCATTTCCGTGATCTCCGATGGCCAATACGTGGCGGCCGGACAGATTGTTCATCTCCAGGTAGGTTCGCAGTGTGTTCCCCTTTCCCAGGTGACGCGGAAGGATGGCAATCCACTCCCCATTGCGTAAAACCATACCGCCCGGCACACGGGTTGCGAGGCCGTCTAGTTCCGCGACAAGCCGGGCTGTGTCGGCCTCCCGTCCGCCCATGAGAAATACGGTGGCATCCCGGTGGAAATGAGCTTCATGGGGTTCATAGCGCTGCACAAGATCCCGGAGCACATCCCGCTGGTCGGCCTGGAGGTCGCCATGCAGGCGCCTCATGCTCTCCCGAGCTCGCGTATTCCAGGGCTCCACCGGTTCATAGTGCTGATTCACACGATTGTAGATCAGGCCTTCCCGGCAGATCAGGGCGGCGGGATCATGGCGCAAGCCGTGCGCACGGGACCGCTCCAGAATGCGCCGCTGATCGTCGAAATCACGACCGCTGTTGGTAATCCACGCAACGCCCCGTTCCGCCAGCTTGTTGAGCGCCCGGATAACATCGGCATGAAAATGGGCGGAAGCATTTTCATACACCATGATGGTTCCGTCGAAATCCAGGCACAGCAAATGAATGCTCATAAGGAAGAGTCCCCGCCGTCTTCCGGAGCCCCGGTTTCGAGGGGAACGGTGCGCGCGATCCGAAATCCCAGACGGTTCCATGTGGATTCGGGAATGTAGGACCGCCGGGCCGCGGCCCGGCACATGGGCAGCGGGTCATACCAGGAACCTCCCCGGATAACCCGTCCGCGGTTGCCAGATTCCGGTCCCGGCAAGGTAGCTTCCGCCGTGACAGGGTACGCCGCAAACCAGTCCCAACACCACTCCCATACATTGCCCAGCGTGTCATGCAATCCCCATGGATTCGGTTCCCTGCGTTTAACGGGTTGCGGTTGTCCGCCGGAATTGTCCCGATACCAGGCCGCACGCCAGAGATTTCCATGCCCGGCCCGCTCCGGGTAATTCGGGCCGGTGTAGAAGGCCGTGTCCGTGCCAGCCCGGCAAACATATTCCCATTCGGCCTCGGTAAGCAAACGGTATCCCTCCCGGTCCATATGCAGAATCCATTCATTCCCTCTTCGTTCATATGCTTTCGGAAGACCCTCTTTTCGACTCAACCGATTGCAGAATTCCAGCGCTTCGAACCATGTCATACTGTCGGCGGGATAATGCGGGCGGTCTTGAATATAACTGGGGTTCATGCCCGTAAGCCGTTCGTATTGAATCTGGGTAACCGGGGTAACGCCGACGTAGAAGGCGTGCGGAATAACCATGTGATGTTGACGCTCACCCACGCGTCGGCCCGGCTCATCGGGAGGACTTCCCCTCCAATATTCACCGGGAGGGATCAATTTCATGCGCATACCCAGGCTATTGGTAATCTTCAGGGGAAGACCGGCTTCTTCCGCGAACGTTTTTTGGCCGTCGCAAGGAGCCGGTTCTCGAAGCCTCGGGCGATTCACATACCAAAACCAAGTGATGGACGGGACAATAATACAGATCAGTACAATCGATATTCTTTCAATGATTTTGACCAGTCTGGGGTTCATATACCACCGCTTCTCTGAGGCACACCCTGCCCGTATCTATGAATATAGAAGCCGCGATGTGACCTGTTAAGTCGCGAGGGGATTGTCCTTGCGGCCGTCCACCGTCAAATAGCCGTCCTCATCCATGCGGCCGATGTCGCCCGTTGCGAACCAACCCTCCGCATCAACCGGTAGAAACAGATCGGGCCCGTCCACATACCCTTTAAACAAGGTTTCTCCCTTGACCATGATTTCACCATCCTCGGCCAGCAACAGCCGGCGGTATTTCAAAAGGGATCCTGCGGTGTTTCTTTTATCCATAGGCGCTGTCGCCGGCATGGCCGTAACCTGCGAGTTCATCTCCGTCAATCCGTACGTGGGGATAATCGGCCAGTGGTCGGCGCGTGCCCGATGCCACACCGGATCCGTAAGGGTCCCCCCACCCAGCATAACGGCTTTCAGGCGCGACCGCGTTTTTTCCGACAGGTTCTTTTCGAGCAGATGTATCAATTGATCGGGTTCCAAAGTCAAATGCGTGACCCGATGCGTTTCCATCATGTCCTCCAGTGCCCGGCCGGTCTCCATGAGCACAACGGTCGCCCCGCTCGAAAAACAGCGGAATAGAATGCCCATGCCGCCGACATGATAAAGCGGGCGCGACAACAGCCAACGATCGCCGGAACGAACCCGTACGTTGATATTCGCCCCGAACGCGCTGTAATAATGATTCTTGATCGTATGCAGGACGGCCTTCGGTTTTCCGGCACGACCCGGCGTGAACACTATGGTGGCCGGCTGTTCCACGGGAATCTTCAGTTCCTCCTGCGAGAACGGAAGGGTTATCTTTTCAGGAACCAGCTCTCCGGGATCATGAATGCGTATCCCCTTCAATACCCGCCGGCTCTCTTCCCCCGTACGCGCAATCAGTTTCACGCACGCAATCGACTTCAATCTTTCGCGCACATCACGAACCGGCAGGGTTGTATTGATTGGGCACGCAATCGCCCCGATACGAAAGAGGGCGAAAAGCAGAGCAATGGCATGGAGGCCGTCTTCCAGGTACAAGGCCACCCGATCCCCCTGCTCTATGCCGGCCTCCAGCAGATTCCGCTGGCAAGCCGATGCCATCAGGTCCAACTCCCCGTACAGGATCTCGTGCTCCCGGCCGATTACGGCGGGTTGATCACGGGATATGCTTCCCGCCTCCCGCAAAGGACATGTAATAAATGCCATATTCTTTTCCTGGGCGTGTTCCGATTTGTTTGCACGATTATGGCTGGAACACTCGATGTAAAACAGGTACTATGTAATCAGGGTATTACCTGATAACGCAAGCATCCAGATCGTTGTCCGGCAGTTCACAGGATCTGCCGTGTATTTCGAGCAGCAATGACCTATGAGCTTGAAGCGTTTAGCGGAATGGGCAGGACAATCGGAACGCATGATGCTCCATGCCATATGGTTTATCATGCTGCTGCTTTTCTTCTTTTTGGGCATTATTATCGGTTATTCCCTCAAGGACGAGTCGTACATACCGGAGTATGCCGATAGCTGGCCGCTCGCAAAGGTAACCCGTGTAATTGACGGGGATACCATTGTAGTCGATTGGATGGGGCAAAGGGAACGCGTGCGCATTCTAGGCATCGACGCCCCGGAAACGAGGCGAACGCGCACCTTCTATGAACAGGCCGAGCAGCTGGGCATCAGCGAGGAGTATCTGCTGGCGTATGCCAGTATCGCCACGCAGATTGTCGAGAATTGGCTGTTGAACCGGTATGTGCGTCTTGTTTTCGGGGGGCGGGAAGGCGAAATTGTCCGGGACAGTTTCGGACGCCTTCTCGCCTATGTGGAGCTGGATGATATTGATATCGGCGAACGGCTGCTGCTGGGCGGAAACGCCGTGGTCTACGAAGACGATGAGCATCCACGGATCGAAACCTATCGATTGTTCCAGGAAGAGGCGCGACGAAAGCGCCGGGGCATCTGGCGGAATATCTGACGCGGCCGGATTCCTCTTGAATCCGATGACGCACCCTCCTACTATTCCGGGCCTGTCAATGTTCACCGTAAAGATCCCTGTGAGGTCAAGATGTCCATAACCTATCAAATTGCGGTATTGCCCGGAGACGGTATCGGACCGGACGTTATACACCAGGCCTGTCTGACCCTTGAAGCCGTGGGTAACGCGTCCGGCTTCTCCTTTGAATGGGTGGAAGGTGCGGTGGGCGGCGCCTCCATAGACCAATACGGAACGCCGCTTACGGATGAAGTCCTGTATAAATGCCAGGGCGCCCGGGCCGTCCTGCTGGGCGCGGTAGGGGGCGACGCCTGGGATCATCTGACCGGCGACCAGCGCCCGGAAAGCGGTCTGTTAAAACTACGGAAATCGTTGCGCGCGTTTGTCAATCTCCGCCCTGTCCTGGTTCCGGATTCGCTGGCGGAGGCTTCCCCCCTGCGGGCCGATGCGGTGCGCGGTACGGACCTTCTCGTAGTCCGTGAACTGACCGGAGGAATCTATTTCGGGCAACCGTCGGGTCGTGAAGGGTCCGGATCCGACGAACGCGCCTATAACACGATGGTCTACACCGCCGACGAGGTGGATCGTGTATCGCGGGTGGCTTTTCAGTGGGCGCGAAAACGGCGCGGACGCGTCACATCCGTGGACAAGGCCAACGTACTGGTGGTTTCCCAGCTTTGGCGCGACGTGGTCTCCCGTGTGCACGAGTCCGATTACCCCGATCTCACACTCAATCACATGTATGTGGACAATGCGGCCATGCAGCTGGTACTCAATCCCCGCCAATTCGATGTGATCGTAACCGGGAATCTATTCGGGGATATCCTGTCCGACGCGGCCGCTACGCTGGGCGGATCGCTCGGCTTGCTGCCCTCGGCCAGTGTCGGCGGAGAGGTCGGCCTTTTCGAGCCCGTGCACGGCAGTGCCCCCGATATTGCCGGAAAAGACATCGCCAATCCCATTGCTGCGATCCTGAGCGCATCGATGATGCTGGACGAATTCGGGGAAGACCAATCAGCACAGGCTATTCGGACCGGAGTGGAAAAGGCGCTGGAGGAAGGCGCGCGAACCGCCGACCTCTGGCGTGAAGGCCTGCGCCGCGTTTCAACATCCGAGATGGGTGATTTAATTCGCCATCACGCAACCGCCGCCTTGAGCGCATACAAGAAATAACCAAGAATCAAATGGAAGTTGGACATTCCTTGCTGGCTGTTGGACATTGAATTCAAATTGAATTCAATGGGACATGCCATGCCCGGTCTCTACATCCATATACCGTTCTGTGCCCGTAAATGCCCGTATTGCGATTACTATTCCGTAACCACCGGGAACGGGATGGATCCGGCCCATTTCCTGAACGACCTCGATATGGAATTGCGTCACGCTCCTGATGACTTTCTTCCCGATACCATCTTCATCGGCGGCGGCACCCCCACGGAGCTGTCCGTGCGCGACCTTGAATATCTCATGGAAATCCTCCGATCCAACGTGGACTTGAGCGCGGTCGGGGAATGGACCTGTGAATCGAATCCCGGCACCCTTACACCGGAAAAGGCCTCGGTGCTGCGCGACGCCGGCGTCAACCGAATCTCTCTCGGGGCGCAATCCTTCGATGAAAACAACCTGAATTTTCTCGGCCGTATCCATTCGCCGGGCGACATTGAGACGGGATACCGGATTCTGCGCAACGCCGGTTTTACCAACATTAACCTGGATCTCATTTACGGTATCCCCGGCTCCGCTCCGGATCGCACGCAACGGGATGTCGAAACGGCCCTGTCACTCGGCCCGGAACATCTCGCATGCTACCATCTTACATTCGAGCCGGATACCCCGTTGACCCGGATGCGGGATCAGGGTCTTGTCCGTGAAGTGAACGAAGAGGAAAGTTTCAGGCAATACCACATGATCCGGCAGATGGCACGCGAGGCCGGCTATGTGCACTACGAAATATCCAATTTCGCCCTTCCGGACCGGGAGAGCCGCCACAACCTCCTATACTGGGGAAACGGCGAATACCTCGGATTCGGCCCTGCCGCTCATTCGCACTGGCGGGGCGCTCGATGGGGCCATATCCGGAACCTGACCCAATACTCCCGGGCCATCCGTACGGGCGGATCGATCCGCGCATTTACCGAACAGCTGGATACGGAAGCCAAGGCCCGGGAAACACTGGTCATGTGGTTGAGACGAATTGACGGCGTACCGCGCGAGGAATTTCTCAGACAAACCGGCTATGACTACCGAGTCCTGTGCGGTTCGCAGATCGACACCCTCACGGAAGACGGCCTGCTCTCGGAACACAACAACCGGCTGGCCCTGACCGGGAACGGCTTGTTTGTGAGCGACCGGATATTTTCGGAACTGCTTTAAGATGCCACGCAACCCCTCATTCTATCGGGGCGTGAAGAGCCAAGGCTCCGCCGCGATCCATTCGGAAACCCGGAACGGATGCGGTCCCTGATCTCTCCAGAATTGATCGTTGGACTTATCCGGTGTAAACGGTTATAAGGAAGAGGGTGGAGACGGCTTATGGAAAAGAAATATGTAAGCATCATACTGGTTTTGTTGCTCTCCGGCGGGACGTTGCAGGCGAGCGGCTTTAAAGACGGCCCGTTTGTCGGCGCGGTACGCGGGGGAGATACACGAGACGCAGACGTGGCCATTGGATGGCGGGTGGTCTATGAATACACTCCGCATCTATCAATTGAGTTGAGCCTTTCCCATCATCGCGACGACGTCGCCTTTCTCATGCCCCCCCCTCCCTATGACGCCACGTTCCGGCTGGAAACATTGGGCTTGGCCCTGGGCGGACGTATCGGTCACCGGTTCGGCCGGGTTGCCGTATACGGCACGGGCGGAGCGGGATACTACCGCATGCACGCCAAAGCCGGAAGCCTGCACCTGGCGCCGAATAGCCGGCAGGGAGCGTTGCCACCCGGGGTACCCCCAATGGAATTGAGCGCAAACGTGGTAAACTCGCCGGGCTATCACGCCGCACTCGGGGTCGAGGTGCAACTGCCCGGGAAGTGGGAAGTATTTACCGAATACCGCTGGATCTATCTGGACACGGATATTACGTACCGAAAAACGGAAACATTCCCGGATCCGGATCCCGCAACTCCGGATGTCCGGAGGGAAACAACCCGAACGAAGTCCCGGCTCGACTACGATCATCACATGATCCGATTCGGTGTAAACCGGCGATTTTGATCACGATCCGGGGTTGTGTTCGTTCTTTAGGACTTGTAGCCCGGGGCCGGCACGAGACGGCCGGCACAGGGGTGGGCTGAATTTGTCTTGATGAAAAGCACCCGCGAGGGCATATGTAGCGTCGGGAGGACAACATGCTGTGGTTCAAAAAGAAAGAGCGCGTCGAGGACTTCATGGAGAACATCATGGGGAAAACCCTCCCGCGCAGCCTGGAATACTTCCGCAAGGAAAACGAGCGGGTTCACCGACCCCTTTCCATCAAGGACTCCGTGCTGGCGGAAGTCGGCGCGGGCATGTGCCTCTTTTACCTGGGCAAGCATTTTCCCGAAGACGACGCGGCCGAAAGACGAAAAATGTCGCGCGCATTTCGCGTGGTGGAAAAACACATCGGCGCCCTCAACGGAACCGCCGGTCATGTGCATACCTGGTGGAAGGCGTTTACCGATGGGTTGATTTTCCACGAAAACGAAGAGCGCTTGACTATCGCGTCACGCGTGGCGTGGGATAAGTTGCTGCCCGACATTCCATACCGGGAACCCTCCCCGCTGAAAGCGTTTGCCTACTATCTCCACATGGAGATGGACGCGGCCGACAAGGTGAAACTAATCTAGCCCTGTCATACCGCGCATACCGCAGGTCACCGCATCTCGCTCGATCGCAAATAACCGATTCGCGCTTATTCCTCGGGCAGTGGAGGAATCACCAGGTTTCGCCTGCAGGCCGGACAATCGATCTTGTCCCCCGTCATTTTTACCGGCGCGGACAATTTCTGGCCGCAATACACACAGAAGAATTTCATGATGTCCCGGCCGGCATCCTTTTCCTGGGACTTCTTAACCAGCAGCGTTTTGGGATCTTGTTTTTTCGCGGCGGTTTCGTCTGCCGCTTCCCGGGGCTGCTTCTCCGTTTCGGTCTTCGATGAATCCGGCGGCGATTCCGGTTGTTCGGTCTCTTCCGTCTCTTCCGGCTGTTTCAACGTCGACGGTTTCTTCTTGATCACGAGCTTCTTTTTGGGCGCATTCATAATGGGATGATTATGCCTTATCGGTTGTCATCTGGCAAGTCTTCATTCGGGGCAAACGCATGTACGGCATCACGAATAAGGCCGGGACCGCGATACACAAAACCGGTATACAATTGAACCAGATCGGCGCCCGCATCGATCTTTTCACGCGTGTCCTCTTCCGACATGATCCCGCCGACCCCGATGAGGGGAACCCGCCCGCCCAACGCGGAATGCAGGCGGCGAATGACTTGAGTGGACCGTTCCCGCAGCGGCGCCCCGCTCAACCCGCCCTCCTCATTCCGATGCGTCGCACGCAGATCCGCGGGCCGGGACAGGGTCGTGTTGGTGGCAATAATTCCGTCCACGCCGGCTTCGACAAAAACCGGGGACAACGCCTCTATGTCGGAATCTTCGAGGTCCGGTGATATCTTTACGGCGATGGGAACATAGCGCCCATATTCTCGGAAGCGGAGTTGTTGTTCCTCTCTGATTTCATCGAGAAGTATCCGCAATCGATCCTTTTCCTGTAGATCCCGCAGTCCCGGCGTATTCGGCGACGATATATTAATGGCGATGTAATCCGCGTACGCATACACCTTCCGAAGGCATACCCGGTAATCCGCCGATGCGTCCTCCAACGGCGTGTCCCGGTTCTTGCCGATATTGACGCCCACCCGGCCGGGATAGCGTCTCACCTTCAGCCGTTCAACCAGGGCTTCCACCCCTTCGTTGTTGAAGCCCATACGGTTGATGATGGCCTCTTCCCCGGGTATTCGGAATAGACGAGGGCGTGGGTTTCCGGACTGTGGCCGCGGTGTTACCGTGCCGACCTCGATAAAACCAAATCCAAGCGCGCCCAACGCGTCGAGATATCGGCCGTCCTTGTCCATGCCCGCCGCCAGGCCGACCGGATTGGGGAATGTCACACCCATAACGGTTTTCGGCATAGGCGCCGTCGCCCGCGACCGGAATGCCGTCAAACCGCAGGAATGCACCGCGCGTAAGGCACTCAGGCTGAACTGATGCGCCGTTTCCGGCGGGAGACGAAACAGGAGCGATCTCAAGATCGTGTACATGAACGGATTACAGGTTTTGATTCTTGGCCCGCGACTCTTCCGCCATCTTTTCCCGGTACTGCTGAAGACGGCCGGACAGTTCTGCGTCCTGGATTGAAAGTATGCGCAGGGCCAGCAAACCCGCGTTCTTGCCGTTTCCGATGGCCACCGTGGCGACGGGTACACCGCCCGGCATCTGTGCGATGGACAACAGGGAATCCAGGCCCTTTAGACTTTTCGACTCAATGGGCACCCCGACAACCGGCAGGGTGGTATGACTGGCCACCATGCCCGGCAAATGCGCGGCCCCGCCGGCGCCCGCGATGATCACCTTGAGTCCCCGATCCTTTGCGCCCTTTCCATATTCAGCCATGTCGTCCGGCGTGCGATGCGCCGAAACCACCTTGATTTCGAACGGAACATGGAACGCTTCACATATCTCCGCCGCCTGCTTCATGGTGGGAAGATCCGAATCGCTTCCCATGATGATCCCCACTACCGGTGTGTTCATCGTATCCCCCTTTTCTATATCCGTCGCATCATTCAAATCGAACCGTATTCGCCACACGCGCCGCGCGTTCCAAAGCCTCTTCCGGTGTATCGCCCAACGCGGTCACATGACCCATTTTCCGGCCCGGCCGGCATTCTTCTTTTCCGTAGATATGAATATATACATCATCCCGATCCCGTGCCGCCATGTCCATGTGCGGGGTTCCGCCGGCGTGAACATTGCCCAGGATGTTGACCATCGCCGCGCCCGGCCGACGCATGGCGGTTGATCCCGGCGACCGTCCCAAGACTACGCGGATATGATTCTCAAATTGAGAGGTTTCGCACGCTTCGATTGTATAATGCCCTGAATTATGGACACGCGGCGCCAATTCGTTGATCACCGTTTCACCGTTCTTGAGCAGGAACATTTCCACGCCGAACGCCCCCACCCCTTCCACGGATTCCACGGCACGCCGCGCCAATTGCCCCGCATGATGCGCGCGATCGTCCGCCAAACGGGCGGGCGCCGTAACCTGATGGCATATATGGTTGCGCTGAACGGTTTCCACAACGGGATACAGATGCGTATTCCCTTCCCGTGTACGAATCACAATCGTGGCCAGTTCCCGCTCAAAATCGCAGAAGGCTTCCGCGAACAAACCGCCGTCACTTCCGTTGAGCTGATCCCAGATCCGGCGCGCCTCATCGCGATCGCTCAGCAACGCGTTTCCTTTACCGTCATAACTCATCTGGCGCCGCTTTAACACCATGGGCATGCCGATTCGATCGCATGCGGCCCGGATGTCCTCCTCGCCGTTGACCTCCAGAAAATCGGGAACCGGAAGGCCCGCCGCCTGAAGGGTCCGTTTCTGGGTCAGCTTGTCCTGTATGAGCGACATCGTGCGCGAAGACGGAACCAGGTCATGCCCCCCCTCCTCCAGCACCCGTAACGATTCTGGCGCTATGAACTCGTTCTCCAGCGTGACCGCATCCACGCCGGCCGCGAACGCCGGCAAATCATCCGGCTTGTTCCAATCCCCGTGAACCGTAACGGCCCGCAGGGCCGAAATGGGTTCAACCCCCTCCCGTTCAAAAATCTTTACGGAACATCCCAACCGACTGGCCGCCGATGTCAACATTCCGGCCAGTTGTCCCCCGCCCAGAATACCGATTACCGGTTGTGTTCCCTTGGAATACCTCATGCCGCAAACGCTTATCCGACATTTTCCCAACAAACAAGAATAAAAAGGCAAAAAGTACAATATATTGTACTTTTTTTCTTGAAATACGGTTTCAGATACCAATAGTTGTGTGCACGATAACTCGTGACGGGTTCAAACGGACCGCGCGACGTACCCGCGTCATCTGTACGTGACGAGTATCAACACTCATATAATCCCGGTGATAGGATCGGGAGTCTCTACGGGGAAGCCGAAAACTTCTCACCTATGAGTGGATGGGGATCGTGTACGTATCGCAAGATACGTCCTTGCAGCATCCGTGAGCCGGAAGATCGCTATCCGGTTCCCATCCGGGACTCCCGCCGCCCATCCCGAACCGTGTCAGGACTATAGCGATATGAAAATCATCTATGAAGGCAAGGCCAAGCGCCTCTATCCGACGGATAATCCGCTTGAGGTCCTCATGGAGTTCAAGGACGATGCCACGGCGTTCAATGGAAAGAAGAAGGCCGTTTTCGATAACAAGGGCCGGATCAACAAGCAGATCACCCTCTTGCTCTATCAGTTCCTCGAAAAGGCCGGCGTACAAACACACTTTGTTCGCGATCATGATGAAACGAAAATGATTGTCCAACGTGTGGATATCATTCCGATTGAGTTTGTAGTCCGGAACGTTGTCGCCGGAAGCCTGTCAAAACGAATCGGTCTTGAGGAAGGCGCGGCACTGACCCGCCCGATCGTGGAATACTATTACAAGAACGACGACCTGGGCGATCCCATGATCGCGCCGGATCACATCCGCGCATTGAATCTCGCCACGGACGACGAGTTGGAACGCATACGGGACGAAGCTCTCACCATCAACCGGTTACTGACCGGTTTCTTCCGTGACGCCGGTTTGCGGTTGGTGGATTTCAAGGTCGAATTCGGACGGCGGCATCCGGATCTCCAAGACATCGTTCTGGCTGATGAAATATCCCCGGATACCTGCCGGATCTGGGATCTTGAAACCAATGAGATTCTGGACAAGGACCGGTTTCGCCGGGATCTCGGACAGGTGATGGAAAGTTACCAGCGTATTTGGGAAAGGATTTCCGGGCATGCGGCACATTGTTGAAATCCTGAACCGATTCCAGCCGGATACCGATGCCGGCCGCCTGCTGTATACCCCGGCGGATACCGGAATGACCTGCCGCACCACCCGGCGTTACGCCTTCCAGTATACCGGCCGGCTGGACTCCCTGCAGGATTTCGTGCGAACCGTTCTCCTGGATCCGATCAGCGAGGACCTCCATGAAGCGGCCCGCCCCTGTCTCGATGAGTTTGCCTTCTATCTGGATATATCGCTCAAGCCGGGCCTCCTCGATCTCGAAAAAGAGGCCGTCGTGCAATACGTGCGCGATCGGCAGGATGCGGACTGGACGCTGGAGACGTTATCCGTCGGACGCCGCTACTATTTCCTCGGAACCGGATTGATCGGCCCGGAACCGTTTATTCGCGACATGGTAAATCCGGTCATTCATACATGGAATGTTGTTCATGGAACCGCTCTTGTATAAAAGCACACACGAAATCGTTGAAATCCGGGATCGATCGGATGCCGCCCTCGAAGCGTTGAGCGCCCAGCGAAAACTTTCGCTGTCGCTCGAGGATATGCGGGCCATTCGGGACCATTTCAAACAACTCCGCCGGGATCCCACGGACGTGGAACTGGAAGTGCTGGCGCAGACGTGGAGCGAACATTGCAAGCATCGCATTTTCAATGCTGTCATCCATCATACCACCGATAATGGGAAAGAGGTCATCCACGGCCTGTTCAGCCGGTACGTCCGGTGTGTGACGGAAGAGATCATGGAGCGCAAACCGGGGTTCGTCGTGAGCGCGTTTCATGACAATGCCGGCTTTATCCGGCTCGATGACACATGGGCCGTCGGGCTGAAGGTCGAAACCCACAATCATCCGTCCGCCATCGAGCCCTACGCCGGCGCGAACACCGGTTTGGGAGGAGTAATCCGGGACATTCTCGGCGCCGGAAAAGCGGCTCGCCCCGTAGCTTCGCTGGACGTGTTCTGCCTTGGGAATCCCGATACGGATCCGGCGGCGCTGAAAGATGGATCCGTCATCCATCCGCTGGGCGTGCTACGCGGCGTGGTCAAGGGGGTTCGGGATTACGGCAATCGCATGGGCCTCCCGACCATCGCGGGATCCATCTATTTTGATGACGGCTATTGCTTCAACCCGCTGGTGTTCTGTGGAACGGCGGGCGTTCTTCCGCTCGACCGGATCGAAAAACGTGTCGAACCGGGATACCGGATTATGGTCCTGGGCGGACGCACCGGCCGGGACGGACTTCGGGGTGCGACCTTTTCGTCCGCGTCCCTCGATTCGAACAGCCGTGAAGACGATCAGGGCGCCGTCCAAATAGGAAACCCGATCGAGGAGAAGAAAGCGGCGGATTGCCTTCTGCGCGCCGCCGAGGAGGGACTGATCCGTTTTGTCACGGATTGCGGAGCCGGCGGGCTCTCCAGCGCCACGGGTGAAATGGCGGCCGAACACGGAGCGTCCATTTATCTCGATCGCGTTCCCCTCAAAGAACCCGGTTTGTCTTCCTGGGAAATATTCCTGTCCGAAAGCCAGGAGCGCATGGTACTCGCCGTAGAGCCGGACGACGTGGAGCGCATGCGCGAGATGGCCGATCTGTACGAGAGTGAATGTGTGGAAATCGGAACCATCAACAACGACGGGTTCCTGCGCGTATTCCATCACGGGGATGAACTCTGTTGCCTGGACGGCTCATTTCTTCACACGGCGCCCCGGAAAACACTGGTCTCAACATATACAACATCCCCGGAATCCGGAACCGTGTCCGGTCCCTACATGCCGGACTCGGTGGATCATGATTATACATCCGATCTCCACGGCTTATTGCGGCATTTCAACGTGGCCTCCCGTGAACCGGTCATTCGGGAATACGACCACGAGGTGCTGGGCCAAACCTTGGTCAAACCGCTGGCGGGCCCCGACGGCCATTGTCCGGCGGACGGCACCGTGTTCGGCGTGGACGGAAGCGCACGGTACGTGGCCATGGGGGTGTCCCTTTTGCCTGCCTGGCACGCGAATCCCTATCGGATGGGCCGGGGCACCGTTGACGAGGCCATTCGCCAGTTGGTCGTATCGGGCGCAAACCCCGACCGGGTGGCGCTGTTGGACAATTTCTGTATCGGCAACCCGGAAGATCCGCATGTACTGGGGGCCTTGGTGGAAACCGCCCGGGGCATGGCCGAGGCGGCGGAGGCCTGCGGTGCGCCGTTTATTTCCGGAAAAGATTCGTTCTATAATTGTTATGAGACCCCGCAGGGCACGCAATCCATCCCCCCCACCCTGCTGATCAGCGGACTCGGCATCATCGATGAACGCGCGCACATTACCCGCTCCTTCATACGACGGACCGACAGCCGGATCTGCCTGGCCGGTCTGACCCGGCCCGAAATGGGCGGCAGTGTGTATGCCCGGATGACCGGAGCCACGGACGGCGACGTGCCCCGCTGGGAGGCGGAGCAAACCATGACGGTATATCGTCGGTTCCACGAAGCCCTGCGCAACGGATGGATTCTCTCAGCGCACGATCTTTCCGAAGGCGGCCTTGCGGTGGCGCTCGCCGAAACCGGTTTTTCGTTGCGCGCCGGAATGAATATTCAGTTGGAGGCCGTTCCGGTGGACGGCGGACCCTCCATAACCGAACGGCTCTTCTCGGAATCGACCGGCCGGCTCCTGTTTGAAGTCGCACCCGCTCACGTTGACGCGGTTACGGCACATTTCCACGGCCTGCCGTTCGCCGTGATTGGAACGATGAACGACAATCATGATCGCCTGGTCGTCGGCGAGCGTGATACGGTCCTGCTGGACGAAAAGATCATACACCTGAAGGAATCATGGAAAAACGGCCTGAAGCCCTATTATTGAAGTTTCCCGGAACGAATTGCGATGTAGAGACCGCCCGGGCCCTCGACACCACGGGATTTCGTGTACGCACGATCCCGTTCAAAGGGATCTCGGAAGAGGCCATCCTGCAGTGCCGTCTGCTCGTCCTGCCCGGCGGTTTCAGCTACGGCGACTACATCATGGCGGGTCGCCTGGCCCAACTGAAACTGGAGCAGGCACTGGGTGACGCGCTGAACCGGTTTCGGGATCAGGGGGGGTATATTCTCGGGATCTGCAATGGATTTCAGATCCTGGTCAAGCTGGGTCTGTTGCCGTCCGGAAGCCTGATTGCCCACGCCGACGGCCGCTTTCGTTGTCAATGGGTGAAATTGCGCAACCACCGTCCGGACCATCCCTTTCTCAGGGCGTTGCCCGAAGTGGTGGAATTTCCCATTGCCTGCGCCGAAGGCCGTTTCGTAGCCGCGCCCGGAGACGCGGAAGCCTATCTCGATAAAGGACTGGTGACCTTGACCTACGAAGACAATGTAAACGGCTCGTCCGCGGCCATTGCGGGATTACAGGACGAATCGGGCCGGGTCTTTGGAATGATGCCGCACCCCGAACGCTTCCTGACACGCGCACATCACGTGGATCCGGATTGGGCGGGAGATCCGGACCGGGGATGGGGCTACTACTTTTTTCGATCCATGTATGAGGAATTAAACCCTGCAACCGAACCTGAAAAATCCACTGAATCATCACAGGCCATGACCCTATGAAAGCAGTTACAGCACCATGCCGGCTTCGGAGCGCCCGGGATAAATGCGGCGTCTTTTCCGCGTACAACAGTCCCCGCGCCGCCCATGACATCTATCTGGGACTTCATGCACAACAACACCGGGGCCAGGAAAGCACGGGGATCCTCGTCAGCTCCGGACCGGGCCGCAACTATTTGCACAAGGATCATGGGTTGGTCACCATGGCGTTCTCCGATGAGACCTTGGAGAAGCTCGTGGGTCACTACGGCATCGGCCATGTCCGCTACTCGACCGCCGGAAACGGCGGATCGAAAGATATCCAACCGCTCGTGGTCACGCACCGGGACCAGGTCTTCGGCATTGCGCATAACGGCAACATTACCAATGCGGGACAGTTGAAGGATGAGATGGAACGCGAAGGATCCCTCTTTCACACATCGAGTGATACGGAAGTTATCCTGCACCGGATTGTCCGCGTGGACAGCGCCTCGCCGATCGAGAAAATCCAAAAGGGGTTGAGGGACGTCGAAGGCGCCTATTCGCTGGTGATCAAGTTTGAAGGGGGAATTGCGGCCGTGCGCGATCCCCATGGGTTTCGACCGTTGCACGTCGGCAAACGGGACGAAGCCTGGTTCTTCGCCTCGGAAACGTGCGCTTTTGATATTGTCGGAGCCGATCATGTCTGCGAAATCAAGGCCGGGGAAGGATATTTGATTTCAGATGACGGACTCGAGCCGTTCAAGTTGGATCAACCGACGGAACCGCGTTTCTGTTCGTTCGAGCTGGTCTATTTTTCCCGTCCCGACAGCCGCCATGACTCCAAATCCATCCATACGTTCCGGGTGGACCTGGGGCGCGCCCTTTACGAGGAGCATCCGGCGGAGGCGGATGTAGTGACCGCGGTCCCGGACTCGTCGAATTCCGCCGCACTGGGATATTCCGCCGCGTCGGGCATTCCTCTCGATATCGGATTGATTCGCAGCCATTACAGCGGCCGCACCTTCATCGCCCCGCACCAGGCGCTTCGGGATACCCGCGTGCGGCAGAAGTTCAATGTGATCCGAGATGCCGTTGAAGGCAAACGGGTGGTCGTGGTAGACGACTCCATCGTACGCGGTACGACGTGTCGAAAGATCATCCGGCTGTTTCGGGAAAACGGCGCGCGCGAGGTCCACTTCCGGATTGCCTCTCCCATGGTGAGAACGCCGTGCTTTTTCGGCGTGGACATGCCCGTGCGGTCTGAATTTCTGGCCAACAAGGTTCCGACGAACATGCTGTGCCGGTTTCTCGGCGTCGATTCATTGGGCTTCCTCTCCTGTGAAGCGCTGCGCAGGATTGTCGGCCCGGATACCTGTGATGCGTGTTTTACCGGGAATTACCCCATATCCATGGATGATAAGTCCAAACGGATCTCCAAACGAAAGGATGCACCACTTGGAAAATTCGCTTACCTATAAAGACGCGGGAGTCAACCTCAACGCGGCGCGCGAACTGGTGAACGATATCGCCCGCCTTCGCCGTCGCACCGAAGGAAACCGCAAGCTGTATGAAGCGTTCGGGGGATTCGCGAGCGCCTTCGACCTGAGCGGATACCGCGAACCTGTAATCCTGACCACGTGTGACGGGGTCGGCACAAAGATTCAACCGCTGCTTAAGTATGACCTCGTGGAAACGGCCGGTATCGATCTCGTCGCCATGAACGTCAACGACATCCTGACCTCCGGCGCGCACCCCATCCTCTTTCTGGATTACATCGGCATCGGGCGCATGGACCGCGAGCTCATCGGCCGGCTGATTACCGGCATGACGACCGCCCTGGAATCCTGCCACTGCATCCTGGCCGGCGGGGAAACCGCGGAAATGCCCGACCTGGTGGAGCCGGGCCTTGTCGAGCTGTCGGGTTTCTGCGTGGGTGCCGCTGAAAAGAGCGCCCTATGCCAGGCTTCGGGCGTCCGGGTCGGCGACGCCGTGATCGGTCTGCCTTCCAATGGATTTCATTCGAATGGATGGAGTCTCATTCGTAAAATATTCCAGCGTTATCCGGCGGAATTCGACGAAAACATACAACGCAAACTGCTCGCCCCCACCCGGATCTATTTCGATGAAGTGGAGCAATTGAACAAGGCGAACATTCCCATCAAAAGCATGGCGCACATCACGGGCGGCGGCATTCCGGAGAACCTCGAGCGGGCGCTCGGCGGAAAAGGCGCCTCCCTGAAACTTCCCCCATGGGAAGATGACGCCGTACGCAGGGTGCTCTCCCATGTCGAGCCGGAAGAGGCCCTGTCCGCCTTCAATATGGGGATCGGGTGGATCATGGTATTCGACCCGGCGGAAGCGGATCGGGCATTGGCCTGTTTGCCTCACGCCATGCGGCTCGGAGAGGTGGCGGAAGGCACGATCAAGGCGGAGATGTTGAAATGACCGTTAAGCTCGCGGTACTGGCCTCGGGGCGCGGATCCAATTTTCATTCCATCGTCCGGGAGATTGAAGACGGCACGCTCGACGCGGTCATTGAAATCCTGATTTCCGACCGTCCGGACGCCGCGGCGTTGAAACGGGCCGAGGAGCACGGCATTGAGACGCGCCACATCCCGTACGACAAGAATAACCGCCGGGCCTTTGAAGAGAAAGCGGGGGATCTGATCGAGGAAAAGGGTTGTGACCTCGTGATCCTCGCTGGATTCATGCGCTTGCTGACGCCGTACCTGGTGGGACGCTTTGAAGGACGCATCCTGAACATCCACCCGGCGCTGCTTCCGGCCTTCAAGGGATTGGACGCCCAGCGCCAGGCGCTGGAATACGGCGTAAAGATTACCGGATGCACCGTTCACGTGGTAACGGAGGACATGGATGCCGGCCCCATCGTGGCCCAGCGCGCGGTGCCGGTACTCGATGACGATACGGAGGAAAGCCTTTCGGCGCGCATCCTGGAAGAAGAACACAAACTGTATCCCGAAGCGATACGGATCCATGGGAAGAAGCGGATGTGAGTGGTGACGGGCAACCCACCCCCCGGTCACCATCGCTTCGCTCAGGTGACCGGCTCCCCTCCCAGGAGGGGAAGAGAGTTGGAACAGAAAGGGAGCAAAGTTCTCCCCTCCCTGGAGAGGACACAGGCTTGGGTGGAAACGAGCTAGTGGATGGTAGCCGCCGCTGATAAGCGATGGCGGGAGCATGATATGACATGAACAACAACCTCAACATCCTGATTGCCGGCCAGGGCGGCCGTGAACACGCGCTGGCCCGGGCCCTCAAGGAATCCTCGTCACAGCCCCGCCTGTTTGCGTTTCCCGGCAGTGACGGCATGAACGAAGTGGCGCCCCGCTTGGCGGTACCACAGGGCCAGGATCTCTTCGAAACCCTCAAACAGGAGTCCTTCGATCTGTGTGTCGTGGGACCGGAACAATACCTGGTCGAGGGATGGGCGGACCGTTGCCGCGCTTTGAACATTCGCGCGTGGGGACCGGGGGCCGACGGCGTTCAGCTCGAATCCAGCAAGGCTTTCGCAAAGGATTTCATGGTGCGTCACGGCATTCCGACCGCCCGTTCAACCCTCGTGCACAGCGCCGATGAACTGAGAAACAGCATCACGGAATACCCCTGTGTGCTCAAGTACGACGGATTGGCGGCCGGTAAAGGCGTTTCCATCTGCCGGACGGAGAAGGAGGCGGATGACTTTATACGCCGCGTGTTCCAGGAGCAGCGTTTCGGAGAGGGATCCGTACTGCTGGAACAATACCTGGAAGGGCCCGAAGTATCGATCATCACGTCCGTTTCGGACGGCGCCTGGCATGCCTTTCCGCCGGCCCGGGATTACAAACGGCTTCGGGAGAACGACCAGGGTCCCAATACCGGCGGCATGGGCGCCGTGGCATCGCGCGATCTTCTTTCCGAGGAAGAACACGCGCGCATCCGGAAAGACATCATCATACCCGCCGTTGAAGGCCTGCAGAAGGACGGCATCCCCTACCGCGGTTTCCTCTATTTCGGGCTCATGCTGACCTCCGCGGGGCCCATGGTGCTCGAATTCAATTGCCGGTTCGGCGATCCTGAAGCACAAGCCATTCTCCCGCTCGTGGAAGGCGATCTGGCCGGGTACCTGTATGAAGCGGCAAACGGCGATTTGCAACCCGATCGCATCGGCTTTGCGGAGGGATGGAGCGTGTGCGTTGTCATGGCCGCGGGCCGTTATCCCGAAGCATCCGGTAAAGGCGAAACGATTGAAGGACTTGACCGGATAGGCCAAGCCGATGTATTCCATGCCGGTACGCAGAGGGGAATTCATAACACGTTTGAAACAAACGGCGGGCGTATTCTCGGCGTAACGGCGCGCGGAACCACCCGGGAACAAGCCGTGCAATCGGTGTACGAACAGGTGGCCAAAATCGAATTTTCGGGGGCGCAATATCGAGGGGATATCGGCCGGCTCCATTTTGAAGAAAGCATAGCCAACAAACGGGCCGGTCAAGGCGCCCGGGGGAAATCGTTATGATCGATCCATCATCATTGCGCAATGAGGTGTTGAGCAAGGCGGATATTGCGCATAAAATCCAGCGGATTGCGTTTGAGATCCTGGAAGCGCATCCGCATGATCCGTTGGCGTTTGTGGGCATTCATACCCGCGGTGTCGTGTTGGCCCAGCGGGTATACGATTGTTTGACCCCCCATCGCGGGGACATCGTCCAGGGCACACTCGATATCGCATTGTATCGCGACGACCTGGACAACCTCGGAACCATTCCTTCCATTCGGGGTTCCGATCTGCCGTTCCCCGTGGAAGGAGCGCACATCATCCTCTTCGACGATGTCCTGTTCACCGGCCGGACCATCCGCGCCGCGCTCGATGAGTTAATCGATTACGGCCGCCCGGCCAAAATCGAACTGGCCGTACTGGTAGACCGCGGCAACCGCGAACTGCCGATTGGTCCGGATTACATCGGGCACCGCATGAATACATCCCGCGGGGAACATGTCCGTGTCTTATTTGATGATATTGACGGCGCGGAAGGCGTCTATTTGATCATAGGAGGCCCTGGTTCATGATTCCCGAAGCACAGAATCCCCCGCCCCGGCGCAGGAAAGACCTGCTTGATATCGAGACGCTTTCGCCGGACGAGATCACATTCCTGTTGGAAACAGCCCGTCCGTTCAAGGATTTGTTTACGCGCTCGGTCAAGAAAGTACCCGCGCTCCGGGGCAAAACGGTACTCAACCTTTTCTTTGAGCCGTCCACGCGTACCCGTGCCTCGTTTGAAATTGCGGCCAAACGGCTATCGGCCGATGTCACCAATCTGGCCGTTTCGCAGTCCAGCGTGGTGAAAGGCGAATCCATACTCGATACCGTGGATACGATGCAGTCCATGAAAGTGGATTACATGGTGGTCCGGCACGGCGCCTCCGGGGTGCCCAGCTTCATCGCACGCCATACACCCGCATCCGTTGTCAATGCCGGCGACGGGTACCATGCGCATCCCACGCAGGCCCTGCTTGACGCGTTCACCATGAAGGAGGCGCTGGGTGATTTCCCGGGACGTAAAATCCTGATCGTCGGGGATATCCTGCATTCCCGCGTATCACGGTCCGTCAGTACCTGTGCCCATAAACTCGGCATGGAGGTGGGCGTGTTCGGACCCTCCACGTTGATCCCGAACGGTCATCCCTCCTATATGCAGGTCTTTGACTCCTTTGAGTCCGCCCTGCAATGGGAACCGGACGTGATTTACCTGCTCCGCCTGCAATTGGAACGACAGTCCGCGCACTTCTTTCCCAGCATGCGGGAATATCACAATCTGTTCGGCATGACCCGTGAACGGTTCCGGCAGGTCGAGAAAAGGGGCCTGCACATCATGCATCCCGGACCCGTCAATCGCGGCGTGGAACTGGTGGATGAAGTCTTGTCCTATGAACGGTGCCTGATCAACCGTCAGGTTGAAAACGGGATCGCCACGCGCATGGCTGTCCTGTACTGGCTCCAGCCCGAATTGACCGCTCCGAAATTCGAGGAGCAGGAGGAGGAGACCACGCCATGAAACGGAAACGGTTGTTCAAGCAGGCGTCTCTTGTTTCGGCGGATAATCCGCGCACGCAAACCGCCGATATCCTCGTCGATGAACGGGGCGTGATCGAAGGGGTGGAACCGGAAATCCGCGCACCGGAAGGCTGTGAAGAATGGGATTGCCGCGACAAGATTATGATGCCGGCCCTCTTCGACATGCACGTGCACCTCCGCGAACCCGGCCGGGAAGACCAGGAAACCATTGAAACCGGATCGAATGCCGCCATCAACGGAGGCATCACCGGCATCCTGGCCATGCCGAATACCACGCCGCCCATCGATTCCGGCGGCATGGTGCGCTTTGTGCAGACCCTCGCCCGCGATCGTGCCCGGATTCCGGTGCTGACGGCCGGATGCATCACCCGCGGCCGTGAAGGCGGTCAATTGGCGGAAATCGCCGACATACACCAGCAGGGCGCCGTGATGATCACCGATGACGGGAGCCCGGTTTCGGACGCCTATCTGCTGCGGCGGGCGCTCGAGTACGCACGTCACTTCAACCTCATCGTGGCCAGCCATTGCGAAGTCATGGAATTGAGCCGCGGCGGCGCCATGAACGAAGGCGCCCACTCCTATCGCCTGGGTATCCCGGGCATCCCCGCCTGCGGAGAAGAGATCTGCATTGAGCGCGATCTGCGCCTCGCGCAGTACACGCGTACCCACATTCATATTCAACATGTGTCCACCGCCCGCGGGCTGGAAATCATCCGGCGCTTCAAGGAAGACGGCGTAAACGCAACCTGCGAAGTTACGCCGCATCATTTGCTTTTCTCGGAAACGGACATTCAGGACTACGATACGCACCTCAAAATGAATCCGCCGTTGCGAACCGTCGAAGACAATGCCGCCCTGCTGGACGGATTGAAAAAAGGCTGGATCGACGTGATTGCCACCGACCACGCCCCGCATACGACCTTTGAAAAGAATCTCGATTTCGCCAGCGCACCGTTCGGAATTATCGGACTGGAAACCGCCCTCCTCTCCCTGTACACCCGGCTCGTTGAACCCGGACACCTCGGCTGGGACGTGATCGCGCACCGGTTTGCTTCGGAGCCGAGACGGATCCTGAACCGCGAACCGGCCGATATCGCTGCGGGCCGAACAGCCGATTTCCTGGTCTTCGACCCGAACGCGCAGACACGCATTGATGCCTCTTATCTTTTGTCCAAGAGCCACAACACCCCCTACCTCAACCAGACGCTTAAGGGATCTATCGAAAAGGTGGTCCTCGGACCGGACATCCTGCTGGACCGTTTAACGGGCGAACCCGCCCCACTCTTCTCGAAGCGGGAGGTGGTTACATGACCACCCGAACCGCGACATCGTTCGTAGACAAATTGTCCGGGCGAATACAGGAAACCCGGTCGCACCTGTGCGTCGGGGTCGATCCGCGTCCTGACCGCATCGACGAACCGGTTTCGGATTTCCTTAAACGCGTCGTGGAGGAAACCGCCCCCTATGCCGCGGCATTCAAACCGAATAGCGCCTTTTTCGAGGCCATGGGATCGGACGGTTGGAAACTGCTGGAACAATGGATACCCGGCATTCCCGAGGATATTCCGGTTATACTCGACGTCAAACGCTCGGACATAGCCGAAACCCAGGCCGCCTATGCACGGGCCTATTTCGAACATCTGGACGTGGATGCCGTCACGCTCAACCCCTTGCTGGGACGAGATTCGATCGAGCCCTTTGTGCGGTATCCCGGCAAGGGCGTATATCTGCTGGGCATAACCTCCAATCCGGGCGCGCAGGATATTCTTCTGCGATCGCTGGATGGCCGTCCCTTTATCGATACCATACAGGATATTTGCCTGTGGGCCCGCGGATATCCGGCCAACACCGGACTGGTGATCGGATTACCGCAGGGTTCCGAACAGCTTTTCGAATCAATCATCGATGTGCCGCTGTTGATCCCGGGTCTCGGTGCGCAGGGCGGAGATCTCAGCCGCCTGCGCATGTCCGGCCGGAAAGCGCCCTGGCTCGTCAATGTGTCGCGGGCCATTCTGTATCCGGAAAACGGACGGAGCATGGCGGAACAAGCAAAGCAGTATGCGCAGGATATTCGAAGAGCGGGAGAATTGGAGTGATGGAGTGTTGGAGTGATGTCTTGTAGGAAGCACGCTCTTGTCACGGCGTAGGCCCTGCGAAGCCGGATGCGCGCTAGAAACTGGAGAGATGGAGTAATGGACCAAAGAAAGAACATGTGTCATGCCGAGCGTAGTCGAGGCATCTCCGGCTGCTGGATGGGATGGAGATTCCTCCACCCCGCCGGTACGCGGGGCAGGCAAGCTCGGAATAACCATATGCCCCGCCCTTTTCTTACATCACCCCAATTCTCCATCACTCCATTACTCCATTTCTCCATCACTCCAACACTCCATAGCCCAACATGAACACTAATACCAACATCCCCATCGGCTTAAGTTTCGACGATGTCTCATTGATTCCGAAACACAGCAAGATTCTGCCCTCGCAGGCGGATCTTTCTACACACATTACGAAAGATATAAAGCTGGCTATTCCCGTGGTATCCGCCGCCATGGATACCGTTTCGGAACATCGCCTGGCTATCGCGCTTGCCCGCGAAGGCGGGCTCGGCATCATCCACCGCAATTGCCCGCTTGACCGGCAAATCCGGATGGTTTCCCGTGTCAAGCGTTCCGAGAACATCGTCATCGAAAAACCGGAAACGGTATCGCCGAACGCCACGGTCGGAGAACTCAATGCGCGAACAAGGGAAACCGGCATTTCGGGTTTCCCTGTCGTGGATGATGATAACGTGATCCAAGGCATTGTAACCCGCCGCGATATCTGGATTATCGAGGACGACGCCCAGACGGTTCGTGAGATCATGACCCCCCGTGACCGATTGATCACCGCACCGGTCGGTTGTTCCCAGGATGAGGCCAAGACCATCCTGCATGAGCACCGCATCGAGAAACTGCCCATCATCGATGGAGCCGGACGGCTGATTGGCTTGATGACCTCGGCCGATATTGAAAACCGTCTCCGGTACGCGGAAGCGAGCAAGGATGACAACGGCCGACTGCGTGTCGGCGCCGCCGTCGGCGTCGGTGACGCGGCACTGGAAGCCGGCTTGGCGCTGGTGGAAGCGGGATGCGATGTGCTGACGATCGACGCGGCAACCGGTCATACCGAGCATGTACTCAAACAGTTGGAGCGCCTCAAATCGCGGTTGCCGGACACCCCGATCATCGCGGGCAACGTGGTGACCGTGGACGGGGCGACCGCTCTGATCGACGCGGGCGCCGCCGCCATCAAGGTCGGGGTCGGACCCGGCTCGATCTGCACCACCCGCGTGATTGCCGGTGTGGGCGTTCCCCAATTCAGCGCTATCCTCGCCGTTTCGGCGGTGTGCCGTGAAAAGGGAATCCCGTTGATCGCCGACGGCGGGATCCGGTACTCGGGCGACGTCGTCAAGGCGCTCGCCGCCGGGGCGGATGCCGTCATGCTCGGCTCCCTGCTCGCCGGAACGGAAGAAAGTCCGGGCAAGATGGCCCGTTGGCAGGGACGTACGTTCAAGGAATACCGGGGCATGGGGTCCGCCGGGGCCATGGCCCAGGGCGCCCGGGACCGATACGGCCAGGAAGGGGCGAACAAGTACGTGCCCGAAGGCGTGGAAGCCCGTATCCCCTATCGGGGCACCCTCGCCGATCTCATGTTCCAGCTCATGGGCGGTGTCCGAGCCGGCATGGGATATGTGGGCGCGCGGAATTTAGAGGAACTGCGCAAACGCGCGGAATTCGTACAGGTAACACCGGGCGGCCTCAAGGAGAGTCATCCCCATGACATCACCATTACCGAGGAGCCCATCAATTATCCCTCTTCATGGTAAACACATTATGCAGACACAAATAGCGGTCATCGATTACGGTTCACAGTATTCGCAGTTGATTGTCCGGCGGGTCCGGCAACTGGGATATTTCAGTCGTCTCTATTTCCCGGAACAGCTTTCGGAAATCGGTACGCCGGCCGGCGTCATCCTTTCGGGCGGTCCCCGTAGCGTCAACGAGCCCGGCGCCCCCGATGTGGACCTGGACCAATTGAACCGCCTCGATTGCCCTGTACTGGGCATCTGTTACGGGATGCAACTGCTCAACCGCAAATTTGGCGGAACGGTGGCCGCCACCGGCACACGTGAATATGGCCCGGCCACGATGCGGGTCACCCAACAGAACGATCTGTTCAAGGGCCTGGACGGCGAACTCAAGATATGGATGAGTCATTCCGACAGCGTATCGAATCTGCCCGACGGCAGTGTCGTGCTGGGCGAAAACGGCGCCGGGGCCCCCGTCGCGATACAGTGGAACGAACGCTTCTACGGCATCCAGTTTCATCCGGAAGTCACGCACACCGAAAAAGGCCGTCAGGTCCTGCAGAATTTCCTGTCGCTGATCGGGGAAAAACCCGCGTTCGTCATGCAACGGTTCAAGGATGAACTGATCGAATCCGTTCGCAAGCAAACCGTCGGGAAACGGGTGGTATGCGCGGTGTCGGGCGGTGTCGATTCCACCGTCCTCGCCGTCCTGCTCAAGGAGGCGGGAGCGGATGTGCACCCGATCTTCGTGGACAATGGCGTCTTGCGCAAGAACGACGTGGCTGAAGTGCATGACCAGTTCCGGCGGCTGGGCATCGAGATCGAGTTCGTGGATGCGGCCGATGATTTCCTGGACCGGCTGAAAGGCGTTGAGGATCCAGAAGAGAAACGAAAGATCATCGGCGATCTATTTGTGGACATCTTTTTCGAGCGCGCAAAGGACATGGATGTACTGGCGCAGGGCACGTTATACCCGGACGTCATTGAAAGCGCGACCAGCGGTTCCATGGCCTCGCGGATTAAGACGCATCATAACCGGGTCGAACGGATCCTGCGTCTGCAGGAGGAAGGCCGCGTGATCGAGCCCCTGGCCGAGTTGTACAAGGATGATGTGCGGGAACTCGGCGCGGCGTTGGGGATACCGCACGAGATCCTTCATCGGCATCCTTTTCCGGGTCCGGGCCTGGCGGTCCGGGTCATCGGCGAGGTCACCCGCGAAAAACTTGCCCTGTTGCGCGAAGCCGACGCGATCTTTATCGAGGAACTGAAGAAAAGCGATTGGTACGACCGTGTCTGGCAGGCGGCGGCGATCCTGTTGCCCGTCAAGGCCGTTGGCGTCAAGGGCGACGAGCGGACGTATGAGTACCCGGTCATTCTCCGCGCCGTCACCAGCTCCGACGCCATGACCGCCGACTGGGCCGAACTCCCGACCGATCTTCTGCGTACGGTCTCCAACCGCATCCTGAACAATGTCGATGGCGTAAATCGGGTTTTATATGATCTATCGACCAAACCGCCGGCGGGGATAGAGTGGGAGTGATAAAAGATGATATTCACCACATGACAATCCTTGTCTTAATCCTTGTCCCAATCTTTGTCGACTAGGATTAAGACTAAGATTAAGACAAGGATTCTGTTTCCGGATGCTGATTTGAAACTATACGGGAGCAAAATACAAAAACATCCTAATCCCAATCCTAGTCTCAATCCTTGTCCCAATCTTTATCGACTAGGATTAGGACAAAGATTATGACTAGGATTAAGTCACTTCACGACGCACAGCGATAAACACAACATGAAAGATATCCGACAGGAATTAGCTAATATCATCCGCGAACGATGCTATCTCCGCGGCTCTTTCCTTCTTCGTTCCGGGAAACAGAGCGAAGAGTATTTCGATAAATATCTCTTCGAATCCGATCCCGTTCTGTTGAAACGGATCGCGGATGCCATGGCGGACTCCATCCCCGAGGATGCCGAGGTATTGGCCGGGCTTGAGATGGGCGGGATCCCGTTGGCGGTGATGCTGGGTCAACTGACGGGTTTGCCCTGTGCATTTGTGCGCAAGGAAGCCAAGCCGTACGGGACCTGCAAACTGGCCGAGGGCGCGGAGATCAAGCACCGGAAGGTCGTGCTGGTGGAGGATGTCATTACGTCCGGCGGCCAAGTAATCCTCTCCGCCAACGCCTGCCGTGAACACGGCGCGCTGGTGGATACCGTGTTATGCGTCGTGGACCGCGAAGACGGCGGCCGCGAAGCCCTCGCCCAATCCGGCATCACACTCCACTCCCTCTTCACCCGCTCCGAACTCATGTCCGCGGCGGAATGATGGCAATCCGCACGTTATCCTGCATAGCAACCACTTACGTAATACGGTGCTGATATTTTGTACACAGCGCCTCGTC
>SLKG01000102.1 GCA_007134735.1 Kiritimatiellia bacterium | reverse complement strand
CCATCCGAGACCTTCCGAAAAATCCGTAGAAAACCCGTCCCGATTCTCAACGTCCAATTCCCCGGACCGTGGCTCATCCTCGCCCGCAGGGCGAAAAATCAAAAATGGTGGAGGCGGCGGGAATCGAACCCGCGTCCGCATACGCGTCACGGCAGCTTCTACATGCTTGTTCCGTCTTTTGTTCTCGTTTGCACGACCACCGACGGACAGGCTGTCGGACAAACCAGCGGCCACGTAAAGGATTCACTCTAGGGCCCGGCCACCCGGCCTTCGAGCTAACCTGCTGTAGTCGCCTCCGTCACCTAGCAGGTGTCGGCGGGGAGACGTCGCGGACCTTAAGCCGCGAGAGCCAATTCTTCGTTGGCGTTTGTTTTTGTTCCCGGATGTTTTACGAGGCCAACCGGGGTCCTCGGCATGCCACTACCGCTTCAACGCACACGTCGAAGCCAAGTCGCCCCCATGTCAACCGGCACTCTACACCCTCACGGGTAGGGTTTCAAGGGGATAGAGGGTTTCCGGGACGGGAGAGCTTGGAAAGATCGGCGAGAGATCGTATAGTGATGCGGAAAAAGGAGATTATCCCAATGAGACGAGTGATCGGTATTCTTTCTGTTTTGACATCCGTATTGACCGGCATTACCGCCTGCGCTGCGGAACCCGATGCCGGCCCGCAAACCATGACCGAGCCGGTCGATATTCTGAATACCGTGGCGATTCCCATTGAAGACGCGCGGGACCTGGATTTGCTGATCGAGCGGGCCGGTGAACGCGACCTGGTGCTGCTGGGGGAGGCCTCGCACGGCACCTCGGAATTCTATACCTGGCGGACGGAAATCAGTCGTCGGCTCATTGAGGAGAAGGGCTTCAACTTCATCGCCGTGGAAGGGGATTGGGCCACGCTGTACCGGCTGAACCGGTATGTGAAGGGTTTGGACGGAGCCGGACCCAGCGCGCGTGCGATCATGCGGGAATTTGACCGGTGGCCGCCCTGGATGTGGGCGAATGAAGAGGTTGAGGATCTGATCGAGTGGTTGCGCGAATTCAACGCGGAACGCCCGCCGGAAGCGCGCGTGGGTTTCTACGGCATGGATGTGTACGGGCCGGAAACCTCGTACCGAAAAGTGCTGACGTTGATCGAGGAATGGAACGACGAGCCGGCGGAACAGGTGCGGGAAGCGTATGCATGTCTTGAAGCGTATGCCGACGATTTTGGGTTGTACGCGCGCGCGGTGGCCTTCGGCATGGCACCGTGCGATCGTCAGGTCCGGGCGGTTGTGGAACTGTTGCGGGATCACCGCGACGCGCTGGAGATTCCGGAAATGGAGTATTTCAATCTGAAACAGAATGCATGGGTCGTGAAGAACGCTGAGAAGCATTTTCGCGCCATGGGTCGGGAATCGCCGGATTCGTGGAATTACCGGGTGGATCATTTTTTTCAAACCGTGGAACGATTGCGGAATCATTACGGACCGGATGCGAAAGGCGTGGCCTGGGCGCACAACACGCATATTGGGGACGCGCGGGCGACGTCGATGGCCCCCCGGGGACAACGGAACATCGGCCAGATCGCCCGGGAACAGATGGGACCGGACCGTGTTTTCGCGGTGGGGTTCGGGACCCATCGCGGTACGGTCATGGCGGGGCGATCGTGGGGCGGTCCGCGGGAGCGCATGACCGTTCCGCCCGGCATTCCGGACAGTTACGAAGATATCATGCACCGCCTGGGTGAAGACCAGGTACTCCTTATGCTGGACGACCTGGGAGAACCCGGTCCGCTATTGCGCCCGATCGGCCATCGGGCCATGGGCGTGATTTATCATCCCGAACGCGAACGTGGTAATTATGTGCCTACGATTCTGCCGCGCCGATATAATGCATTTATCTTTATTGATGAGACCCAGGCGGTTCGGCCGATTCATTGAGTTCCGGAACAGTCGTTGGGGTGTGCTAATCTCGATATCCATATTTCTGGAGGGACGCACTTCTGCGTGTCCCGGTCACGCGGAAGCGTGACCCTCCAGGTATTTCACAACCCCTTGCGAGCGGCGGCGCTCTTCGATATATGTAATGCGTAATGATTATTGCTTTTCTCAAACGTCACTGGTGGTGGATTGTTCCGCTGATCATTGCGGACATCTTTTTCTTCCGCTGGCTCTGGAACCGACCGCAAGGGATGGAGCGGGAGGTGCCGACCGCCGCGGAGGAACGGGTGGAGTCTGAACCGGCGCTTCCGCCGGGGCTTGTGTATGGGTATCCGACGGACCAGCGCCACCTGTATAACACCGAGTCGCTTGAGGTGTATCAGCCGACGGCGGCCGGGCGTGTGGAGTCGGCCCTCTACGGGTCGGTGCGCACGGTCCAGAGCGGCGGACGACTATTGCCCTCCTTTCATGCCGGCCTGGATATTGCCGCCCTGCGGCGCGACCGGCGCGGCCGGCCGCTCGATGAAATCTACGCGGTCACGGACGGCACCGTGGCGTACATCAATCCGGTTGCCGGCAATTCCAATTACGGTATCTATATCGTATTGGTCCATCCGGATCCCATGGGGGATATTTTCACGTTGTATGCGCACCTGGCGCGGGTCCGCGACGGGTTGAGGGCGGGTCAGAAGGTCCGACGAGGCGAGGTGCTGGGCGTCATGGGCAACACCTCGTCCGGAGGCGGGATTCCCATGCACCGGGCGCATCTTCATTTCGAGATCGGGATGATCAACAACATGCGTTTTCATTCGTGGTACCGGAAGCAGAACCAGGTTCCGGATCACGGTACGTACCACGGTCATAATCTGACGGCGATCAATCCTCTTGCGATCTACGGTGACGGAGGCGGCGAAATCGAGTTCCGTATGCTGGATTATTTGCGCCGGAAGCCGCCCGCATTTGAACTGGTGTTCCGTTCATCGATGCCGCTGGACTATTTTAATCGTTATCCCGGGTTATGGGAGGGGCCGCCGTACGAAGGCGGGGCGATGACGGTGACCGTATCGGAGGGCGGCGTGCCGTTGCGCGGACGATCCGCCACGCCGGAGGAAGTCGGGGCATTGGGTAACGCCCGTGCGCGGGTGCTTTCCGTGGATGAGGACGTGCTGGGTCGAAACGGACGCCGGATCATCGTCCGTCGTGGAGGCCGCTGGCATCTCGGTCGAAACGGCGAACGCTGGCTGGAGATTATGACGTATTAGTGATTAACATGACATCGCAAAACGAACTGGAGGGGCACGCTTCCGCGTGCCCGCCCTGAAGTACGCGCTACGCTTCACTGCAGGGCCCGGACGCGCAGGAGCGCGTCCCTCCAAGCGCCTCGTAGCGGCAAGGAAATATTCTTGTGTCACCTTAACGTGCAAGACTTAATAATGGAGAACGAGGCTCCCGAGACTGTATCAAGACATATTGACGCGCCAAGATCGCATTCATGTCGACACCTGCGTCCCGTCTTCGTCCACAGGTCACCCCGAGCTTGTCGAGGGGTCTCCAGCATACTCGAGCAGCCTATCATGCACACCCCACGCTCCGGACAGGCAAGAATGCCTGTCTTACCAATATATCCGGGGTGAGGATGACCGTGGGCCATTGTAGGCCAGTGTTCCCACCTGACCACGAGCATGATGCGGGGTGCCTTATTCGTCGATCTTTTCCGCCAGTATTCCGGGCAGCTCGGGAATTCCGACCCGATCCTGCTTCATGCTGTCGCGATGGCGCAGGGTCACGGTGTCGTCCTCGAGCGATTGAAAGTCCACGGTGATTCCGAAGGGGGTACCGATTTCGTCCTGCCGCCGATAGCGGCGGCCTATGGCGCCGGTCTGGTCGTAGAAAGCCGGCCATCGCTTCTTGATTTGATCATAGATCGATCGCGCCGTTTTCACGAGTTCGGGCCGGTTCTTGAGCAGGGGGAACACCGCCGCCTTGTACGGAGCCAGGCGGGGCGCGAATTTCATGACGACGCGCTCTTCATATCCCGAGGGAACCTTTTCGCCCGGTTCGGCCGGCCGGATATCGCCTTCCGTGTCCTCTTTGGGGATCCATTCCACGGTGTAGGCTTCGCACAACACGGCCAGGGCGATCCGGTCCACGCCCGCGGAGGGTTCGACGACGTGGGGCAGGTACCGTTCGCCGGTTTCCTGGTCGAAATATTCCAGCGACTTGCCGCTGAATTCCCGGTGGCGGCTCAAGTCGTAATTTCCGCGCGCAGCGATGCCCTCGAGTTCCTGTAATCCGAACGGAAAGCGGTACAGGATATCCACGCAGGCGCTGGCGTAATGGGCCAGCTCGTCCTTGCCGTATTCGTACTGATCCAGGTTTGCGCGGGCCAAACCGATGCGTTCGTACCAGTCAAGCCGCTCCTTCACCCAGTAGGCATGCCAATCCGCGTCGGTACCGGGCTTGATGAAAAATTCCAGCTCCATCTGCTCAAATTCGCGCGACCGGAAGGTGTAATTCCGCGGGTTGATTTCGTTCCGGAACGCCTTTCCGATTTGGGCAATACCGAAGGGGATTTTCTTCCGTGCCACGGACAACACGTTGTCGAAATTGACGAAGATGCCCTGCGCCGTCTCCGGGCGCAGGTAGGCGGCGGAGGTGTCGTCGGCTACCGGGCCGATAAACGTTTTGAACATGAGGTTGAATGCCCGGGGCTCGGTCAGATCCCGCGCGCCGCAGGTCGGGCATTTGGCGTTTGCGGGGAGTTTCAGATTCTTCTCGGCGGTGCTGCCGGTTTCGAGCTCGATCCCCTGGTCTTCGAGCAGGAGGTCGGCCCGGAAGCGGCCCTTGCATTGACGGCAATCCACCATGGGATCCGTGAAGCCATCCAGGTGCCCGGATGCTTCCCACACGCGCGGATGCATGATCGTGGCCGCGTCGAGGCCCACGACATCATCCCGCCATTGCACAACGGATTGCCACCAGCTATCCTTTATGTTGCGCTTTAGTTCGACTCCGAGCGGGCCGTAATCCCAGAACCCGTTAATACCTCCGTAAATTTCGGAATTCTGGAATATGAATCCGCGCCGTTTGCACAGGGAGGCCAGTGCATCAATGGTGACCTGATTGATTTTCATATTCATTGCGGGGCATCTTGCTTAAGATGCGGGGGTGGGTCAAGAAAGCATTGGGTATTCTCATGTTTCGACTGGTATTTATTAGTGGACCGATCAAGGGACGCCGTTTGGTGATTCAGCAGGGTGATGTGATTATCGGCAGTGAGCCGGACTGTTCCATTCCCCTGGCCGGGGCCGGTGTGGCGCCCCGTCATGCCGTCGTGGGGGGCCGGGAGCGCGGCCATTATATCCAAAAGCTGGATGAAGGCGCCAAACTGGTGGTGAATGGCGACGAGGTATCCGAACGGAAGCTGTTTCACGGGGATCAGATCGATATCGGTGAAACCCGCATGATTTTTCAGACAAGCCGCTCGGGTTCGGACGGCGGCCGTCGTCGGGCCGGAAAAATGCTCGGGATAACCATGATTTCCATCGCGGGGATTCTTTTACTGCAAGCCGGTATTTTGATCGGGTTGCTCGTATATGGGTGGATCAAGCAACCGGTGATGAAGGAGCCGGATACCGAATTGCACATGGAGGATACGGACCAGCCGGATACGGAAGAGGAACCGGATGTGTTGCATCCGTTTCGGCTTGTTGAGCCCTGGAGATTGTAGGGACTCCTTTATATTTCTGGAATCCGGTTACCGCGTCCGGACCGACACTCTGGCAATGGGTGTTTTACGGTAAAAAATCAATTCGAAGTCGGTCCGTTCCTCGGGGGATGGTATGAAAGCCGGGATCTCGGCAAAGCGGGAGTCTTGATGGATCTGATCATAGACGTCGCGGAAGTAGGGCAGATGGTCGGTGGCCATATGAACCTGTCCTCCCGGTACCAGGGTTCGATGCAGGGCGTTGATGAACGTGGGGTTGAAGAGACGATGTGCCTGGTGTCTTTTCTTGGGCCAGGGATCAGGAAAGAAGATGTAGTATGCGGAAACGGATTGCGGGGGGATCAGGTACGACACGGCGTAATAGGCTTCGAGGCGCAGGAGCCGGATATTGGACAGGCCGGCTCGTACGGATTTCCGGTCGATTTTTCGCAGACGCCGCAACATCCGATCGATTCCCAGAAAATTGGTATCGGGATGCTGGGCGGCACGTGCCAGCAGAAACCGCCCTTTCCCACAGCCCAAATCAACTTCGAGCGGTTGGGACCGGGGAAAGCATGACGCGATATCCATGGGTTCCAGCCAATTATCAGGAACCACGCGATGGGTGGCATTCCGGGCCGTTGGGCTTGTTGGTTGGTCGGTATTCATGCCCGTAAGCGTAGCAGGCGGATTCACGCAGCTCAAGCGGCCGGGCGGTTGTCTTGACGGTCGGCAACTCAAAATGGCAACATCCACGGTTGAGATACACTGTCACCGGGAGCCCTGATTGTGCGAGCCTGGCTTGAAAAAATTGAATTTTACCTGCTGGACGTTATTGAAGAGCGTCGAAAGGGGAAGCGTGCCGCCGTGCTGCGGTGGGGGCTCAAGCAATTATCCCGTTTATTCGGTGTGATTGTTCAAATCCGTCTCCGGCTTTATCGATGGGGTATTTTGCGGCATCACACGCTGGGTTGCCAAGTGTTGAGCGTGGGCAATCTCACGGTCGGAGGAACGGGAAAGACCCCGATTGTAGAAGTATTTGCGCGTTCCCTCGAGAAGCAGGGTCGCAAGGTGGCCATTTTGAGTCGCGGGTACAAGCGTATCAAGCCCTCTTTCTGGCAACGGGTGGCATCCCGGTTTTCGCGGCGCGATGGTCAACCGCCGCTGGTGGTTTCGGACGGCAAGCGCCTGCTGCTCGATTCGGCCATTAGCGGCGATGAGCCCTATATGCTGGCGTCCAATCTTCCGGAAGTGGTTGTGATCGTGGATAAGAACCGGGTCAAGGCCGGGCAATTCGCGATCAAGAAACTGGGATGCGACACCTTGATTCTCGATGATGGATTTCAATATCTATCGCTTAAACACCGGTTGGATATTGTGCTGGTGGATCGAACGAATCCGTTCGGGAACCGGTGTGTGCTGCCCCGGGGGGTTCTTCGTGAGCCGGTAAAGAATATCAAACGGGCGGGGTTTATTTTCATCACCAAGTCCAACGGCGACGGCGCCGAGGCCTTGAAAGCACAATTGCGGGAATTGAATCCGAACGCCGAGATTTCGGAATGCCGGCATTGCGCCCGGCATTTGAGTGATGTCTACACACGAGAGCAAAAGAGTCTGGATGAGCTTCGAGGGCTTCCGGTGGCGGCGGTATCGGGTATCGCCGCTCCCGAGGGATTTGAGGATGAGATAAGGCGATTGGGCGCCCATATCGTGCATGTCAAGCGATACGCGGATCACCACCGCTACACCCAGCAGGAGATTATTAATCTGATTAACAACAGCCTGATGAAAGGGGCGCAAGCGGTGATCACAACAGAAAAGGACGCCGTTCGATTCCCGTTTGTCGAAAGGCGTGATCTTCCGATCTATTTTTTACGGGTCGAGATCGAAATGCTCAGCGGGGCAGAAGCGTTCCATGACTGGATATCGCGTATCTGCTTTCAATAGTTGTTCGGTGTGCTCCGGACCGGCTGATGAGCCGGGACCCCGAACCAGGATAGGAGACGATTTATGAGGGAGAAAATATCCGCCTGTGTCATGACGTACAACGAGGAGAATAACATCGAGCGATGTTTAGGCAGTCTCACGTGGTGCGACGAAATAGTGGTATTGGACAGTTTCAGTGAGGACCGGACGTTGGAGTTGGCCCGAAAATATACGGATCACATCCACCAGCATCCATGGGGAGGGTATATTCGGCAACGGAACATGATGCGCGAGATGGCGCAGTTTTCCTGGGTGCTGTTTCTGGATGCCGACGAAGAAATCTCGGATGTTTCGCGGGAAGAAATCCTCCGCGAAATGGAAGCGAATGACGGAAGGTATATCGGGTTTCGATTTCCCCGGTGCATTCGCTACCTGGGTCAATGGATTCGATATGGGGAATGGTATCCGGATGTCACCCTGCGTTTGTTTTTGAAGGATCGGGGAAGAAGTGTGGGCGAGGAACCGCACGACAAGGTGGTGGTGGGTGGGAAAGTTAAAACGCTGAAGAACCCCATTTTACATTACAGCCATGACTCCATTTCGGATCATATTAATACGATCAATCGGTTTGCCTCCATAGCCGCCCGGGCGAAGCATTCGGAGGGCTACCGTTTCCGGATGATCGATTTCCTGTTCAGACCGCACTGGCGTTTCATCAAGGGGTTCATTCTCAGGGGCGGGTTTTTGCACGGCAGACGGGGATACTTTATCGCCATGATGAATGTATTCGGTGTGCTGGTGAAATACGCAAAACTCTGGGAGCTTGAGTTGGGGGAAGACGGAAAAACGGCTGCCGCACCGGATGCCCAACCCCCGGACCCGCGGGAACGGCCGGAATAACATCCTGTTTACTCCGTTACACAATGACACCGATGAGATGCAGAATGGAGGTGCGATCCTGTATCCTGGGGCCGTACACCGGTATGATCGTTCCCTCGTTCGATACGCCGGAATTGAGGAATTGGCTTGAGGACGCCCTTCTGAAGGGGCGGGGAGAAGCGAATGGCCGGCCGGGCGGACGGCATGGGATTCGCGTGGTTGTCCCGGATGCCTTCGAGCAAGGTCGACCCATCGTGGTCAAATCCTTTGCCCGGCAGTTTTTCCTGAAGGATCGACTGGATGTGATACGGCGTTCCAAGGCCCATCGGTCTTTTCTGGCGGGGTGCCGCCTTCATGAACGGGGAATCGGAACGCCGATGCCGGTCGCGTACCTGGATCGATGGGAGAATCGCCGGCTCAGCGAGAGCTATCTGGTTACGGAATATGAACCGGATATGACGGATTTCAGAGGGGAATTGATTCATCTGTATCGCCATGAGCCCGAGTGCGAAAAACTGATGTCCTTGTTGCGGTGTGTGGCACAAGCCGTTCGGGGCATGCATGATGCGGGTCTATTTCACAGGGACCTGGGGAACCAGAACATATTGTTGCGCCGAGAAAGCTCCCACGAGTGGGGCGACGTGATGTTTATTGACTTGAACCGTTCCCGGATCAGGGAGTCGGTGTCGCTTCGGGAGCGCGCTTTTGACCTGTCCCGGATCACGTTGCCCTCCGACTTTCTGCGGGTTTTTAAGGCCATGTATTTTGGCGATCACATCCCGCCGCGCGGCCTGGATATCTGGGAGGGGTATTACCGGAAGCGTTTCGCTTTTCATACCTGGAGCCGAACCTATCGTCATCCCCTGCGCACAAAGCAATGGTCCCGCCGGAAGCACGCAGAGCCCGCCTATCCGGATCTGAAGGATATCTGGATATGGGATGAACGGTCGGCCCAAGCCATCGTCGTGATGAGAAGTCATGAGCGGCGTAAACACTATCCCGCGGCCAATGCCGTCCGCATAACCGCGGCTTCCCTGTCGGCCTTTCCCTGTGTCTACAAGCGTTACCGGACACTCATGAAGTCGGTTTACGGGGAACCGGTATGCCTGTCGGGCCGGGTGGGATTGGCCCTGCACGGAAGCGCGTCGACCTGGAAGCAGGAGCGAGTCTGGCTGGAGCGATTAGGGCGCTTGCCCGTCTTGCTGAGGTTCTATCATCACCAGGACCGGGCGCAGTGGGATTATACGGCACAGTGTATCCGGGCGTTGCATGCCGACGGCTATCCGGTGTCTGTTGCGCTGGTCCAGGACCGGCGGGCGGTACGGGAGCCGGAGAAATGGGACGCCTTTGTCCGGTATGTGCTCGAACACGTGTCCGGATGCGTGGAATGGGTGGAGATTGGTCATGCCATCAATCGGGTGAAGTGGGGGGTGTGGAGCCTGGAGGAATACCGGCGATTGCTCCGGCCCTTCTCGGAACTTCCGGAACGCAACAGCTCCCGATTCATGGGGCCGGCGGTCATTGATTTCGAATATCATTACCTGATTGGGGCCTTGCGGCAATTGAAGGGCGTATTCAAATATGACGCGTTATCGCATCATCTCTACGTGGATCGTCGAGGTGCGCCGGAATGCGCTCAGTCCGGATTTTCAACCCTGGAGAAATGCGCCCTGGCAAGGGCCATCGCGGATTGGGCGCCCTCCACGGAGTCAAAACTGATCGTATCCGAAGTGAACTGGCCGATCGAGGGAACGGGGGAATATTCGCCCGTGGGCGCGCCGTACATCACACCGGGACCGCGCACCGATGATCCGAGCGTCAACGAGGACACGTACGCCGATTATATGATTCGCTACCTGGTCATAACGCTGGCCTCCGGCTTGGTCGAACAGGTGTACTGGTGGCGTCTGGCCGCGCATGGATTCGGGTTGATCGATGACCGTGAACCGGAATCATGGCGTTCCCGGCCGGCGTTTCATGCGCTGAAGCAATTTATGGAAGCGTTGGGTGACAGTACGTTTATTGAGGGAATACCGGCTCCTGAAGGCGCTCATGTATTTCTGTTCAGGCGTCCGGACGGAGAGGAAATAGCGCTGGCTTATGCGCATCCCGGCTCCTGTGAGTATGTTCCCGCGTTTTCGTACGAAGGAGCACGCGATATCCTGGGCGATACGGTTTCGTCCGGAGCCGGTCCGGTCCGGCTGACCGGTCGCCCTGTTTATTTCCAAGGGGTCCAAAGGGGAGCCTGATGAAGCGAACACCAT
>SLKG01000122.1 GCA_007134735.1 Kiritimatiellia bacterium | reverse complement strand
CGGAGGCCACAAGGGCAGACGAAAGGCTCAGAGAACAAGACGACGGACTCCCTGTCGCACCACAGAATTATTTCTATCCCCTCTTCTCCGTGTCTCTGTCTTTCTCCGTGGTCAATTCTTTGTCTTCTCTTTATCCCTTTGGCAGCATTCAGTTACCACGGAGTAAGGCCGAGGCACGGAGGCCACAAAGGCGGACGAAAGGATTAGAGAACAAGACGACGGACTCCCTGTCGCACCACAGCTTCGTTGAAATTAACAAGCAAACCTACCGGGGCTTTAAGAAGACGCATATACGTCAGTAATTGACCCTCATGCACCGGCAATAATTTCGTTACGGCCTTCAATTCCACAACAATCTTGTTTTCTACATAAACATCCACTTTCAGATCATCGCCAACGCGTTCACCTTTATATATCAGAGGGATAGAAAGTTGATTAACGGCGTTGATATTACGCAAGCGCAGTTCGTACATCATGCTGCGTTCATATATTTCTTCGTATAAGCCCGGGCCCCAAAAAGAATGGACTTCAATCGCAGCCCCGATAATCTCGTGAGTCAGTCCTTCTTCCCTTAACATAGATCCCTCTCTCTTCTCCGTGTCTCTGTCTTTCTCCGTGGTCATTTCCTTGTCTTCTCCGTGCCTCTGTCTTCCTCCGTGGTTAACTCCTTCTCTTCTCCGTGGTCATTCCTCCCCCCCTTCATCACCACCCACATAATCAACAACGGCACAACAGGCAAATGATGGCGCATGCCGCCTTCGTAGACGGAATAGATGATGAACTTCGACAAGACGAGAATGGCGACGGCCAGCTCCAACAGATCCGGCGGCTCGCGACGACGCAATGCCCGGATCGATACACCCGCCCACATGAAAACCAGCATCGCCCATCCGGTCTGCGAGACCATTCGCAACCCCTGATCCAGCCACGGGATACGCCGGCCCCGCCGGTTGACCAGTTCCGTGTACGTGGTTTCCGTTCCCCACGTGTGCAGCATCTTCATCCCGGCCAGATACGCGAAATGACCCGGGTGCTCCCGGATAAACGCAACGGCCTGTTCCGTACACCACCGGCTGTACGCCAGCATTTCCCGCGGCGAATCAATCTCCACCTGGTCGGGAATCGGACTGTACAAACCGTCCGACTCCGGATTGTTGGCGCTGTAGAGAACCAGCCCGCCGGACGTATTGATCAAAACCGGTTCACCGAAAACCCGGATATTCCGCACCGTCCATGGGAAGATCACCAGCACCATGGCAACGACGAACAGGGTCCAGGCGATCCAGATTCTCTTCCCGAATAATCGGCCCGCGGAAAGAATCCAGAGACACAGCGTCTGCACCGGCGCCACCAGGAATGTGGCTTTGGTCAACGCCCCGAACCCGGCGCATAACCCGCCCGCGAACGCCGCTCCTTTCCCGCCGGCACCCTGCGCAACCGCCACCCACGCCAACACCATCAGCATAATCATCAACGTGTAGAGATAATAATAGTACGGCGTTACGAGAACATACGTGAGAAACGTCGGATACAAGGCCATACCCAACGCGGCCGTACGGGCATGAGGCCCCGGCATGAATCGTCCGGCCAATCGGTAACCGGCCCACACGATCCCGCAGGCCAACGGAACCTGGCATAGCTGGGCAACCCAATCATGCGTACCGAACAGCCTGAAAAAGACGGCGTAATACCAGACCTGCGCGGGCGCATAATACGTCAGCGGCGGCATGACCCCCGTCCGGACAAATTGATCGGCGTCGCGCATGACGAAGAATCCGTCGAACGACGACTCGGAACGAAACAGCAGGATCAGCCCAACCTGGATCACCGCGGGCAGGGCCAATAAAAGAACCGTGAACCGGGTTTCCCGCATCCCGGACAGCACCGCCGGAAGCGGATTATCCCGCGTACCCCTCACAGATATCAACCAAACCAGGACGGCCGCCGCCGCGATCGGCACGTATCCCGCCCAGACACCCTTGAACGCCGGGAAATAGGTAAGACAAGCCAGAACCAGAATCGCCGCAAGACGAAACAGTACGACCAACAGCGTCGATAAGATGTCCATGCAGGTTTTCATCATTACAGAACACATCGTTGTCTCAATCGTTGTCTCAATCGTTGTCCTTCGATAAAGATTGCGACAAGGATTAGGACAAAGATAAAGATCCCCATGTCCCTTCTGCCACCATTCTTTCTCCCCTTCCGGGAGGGGCGCCGGTCACCACCCACAAGCCGAATTTCACCCACCCCTTCATCCCCTCCAAGGAGGGGAGAACTTTGTGCCTTTTCCGCTCCTCTTCTCTTTCCCCTCCCGGGAGGGGTGATCGCCGAAGGCGATCGGGGTGGGTCGCCCATCACCACCCAAAAGCCGGATTGCTCATAGAATCTTGGCAAAGCCCATGATATCTGTCACATTCAAAAGCATCGATATGCCCCTGTTCGAACAATATCAACCTTCATCCCTGCGGTCGCGCGAATATATTCTGCGAACGCTTCGTCTTGGCTTGATTCCGATCGCGGTGACCGTCCTCCTGATGGTGGAACGGCCCCGCCCGCCCGGCCCCGGATTATGGTCCGCCCTGGGGATTGCACTGGGCATGGAAATCATGCTGTATTCCGCCTGGCGGATGCGCCGGCCGGACACCTCCCGGACACGTCTCGGCCGCCGCATGGCCGAATCCATGGATCTCTGGTTTCCGCTGTTGATGTTCACCGCACAAAGCGGCTTCCTGATCGTCACGGTGCTCGTTTTCTGGCTGACCCTTCTGGAACTGGGACTACAGATCTACCGGTGGACGCACCTGGTTTTCCTGACCTTGTTATTCTATATACCGGTCCGCCGTTTTGCGTTGGCCTGCGTCAAAGCAAAACCGGAGGAAACCGTTTACGTGGTGCGGGAACTACTGAATTACGTTGCGGCCATTCTCCTGACACTGCTCACGGGGGCGGTGTTGACCATGGTGTTGATTCCCCTGGGCCATCCCGATACCGGCGACGCCTCCCCCTCCCTGATCGCAGTCTGGGTGCTGGTCGTTATTGCCGTTTTAAGCTTCAGCATACTGTTCGTGGACCGTGTGTTCAGCTCGCGCAAGAGAAGACTCCGCACGCAATAGCTTCGCCCTTTTTCACCACAACGGCGTGTTGTCACCCGGGGTGTCGACCATACGCGTTTCCTGCGGTGTATGCCGCGAATCCGATTCCGGGTAATCCAATGTGTAATGCAGGCCGCGGCTCTCCTTCCGGGCCATCGCGGAACGTACGATCAGCTCCCCGACCTCCGCGATATTACGCAATTCCAGCATGTCCGCCGTAACCAGGTAATCCCGGTAGTATTGGCGAATCTCCTGCCGGAGGTTGACCAACCTCCGTTTCGCACGTTCCAACCGCTTGTTGGTCCGCACAATGCCCACATAATCCCACATGCACGTGCGCACCTCGTTCCAGTTGTGCTCGACCACGACGGCTTCGTCACTGGGTACCGCGTGTCCCGAACGCCAGGCCGGAATCTCAATTTTCTCCCGGTCCCTTCCCCCCGGCAGCGCCCCCAACCGCTCCGCCATATTCCCCGCGCACACCAACGCCTCCAACAATGAATTACTGGCCAGCCGATTGGCGCCGTGCATGCCGGTACAGGCCGTCTCCCCGCAGACCCACAAGCCCTCCAGAGCGGTGTGTCCGTCAATCTCGGCCTCCACCCCGCCACAACAATAATGCGCGGCGGGCACTACCGGGATCGGCTCCTTCGCCATATCCACCCCGTAGGCCCGGCAGGTCGCATGGATATGGGGAAAACGGCCCGCGATGAAGTCCTCGCTTTTGTGGGTGATATCCAGGTAGACACAGCGATCGCCGCGGGTTTTCATTTCCTGGTCAATCGCCCGCGCCACTACATCACGCGGAGCGAGCGAACCCCGTTCATCATATTTTTTCGCGAAAGCCTCCCCCGCGGAATTGATCAGTTCCCCTCCTTCCCCTCGCACCGCTTCGCTGATCAGAAATGACTTCGCTTCGGGATGGTACAAACACGTCGGATGAAACTGCACAAATTCCATGTTCTTGATCGGCAGTCCTGCGCGATGGGCCATGGCCATCCCGTCTCCCGTGGCCAGGTCGGGATTGCTGGTGTACAGATATACCTTGCCCGCCCCGCCGGTCGCCAGCACGGTGTGCGTTGCGCGAATCGCCTTGATCTCGTTGCGTGTCCGGTCCAGGAAATAGGCGCCGATACACCGATTGGGACCCGGTCGCCCCAACCACCCCGTCGTCACGAGGTCGATCGCCATGTGATGCGGCAAGAAGGTAACGCCCGGCAGGTCCCGCGCCCGGGCAGTCAGCGCCTGCATGATTTCATGACCCGTAAGATCCCCCACGTGCAACACACGCCGCCGGGAATGACCCGCTTCCCGCCCAAGATCATACGAATCCCGATCCCCGTTCCGACGGTCGAAATGCACACCGAGTGATTCCAGTTCACGGATCCGATCGGGCGCCGCCTCGACGATTGCGCGCACCACCCGCTCATCACATAAACCGTTTCCCGTCTCCAGCGTGTCGCGGACATGAGACTCAACAGAATCCTCCGGATCCGTTACACACGCGATACCGCCCTGCGCCCGGTCCGTATTGCCGTCATAGAGACCACACTTCATGGCGACCGTTACCCGTCCGTGCGAACTCAAGCGGATGGCCGACATCAATCCCGCCAAACCGCTTCCAATCACCAGATAATCACAATCCACCGTCGTCATGCGTAAACACCTCTTTACTTCGACCCGGCCTTCGCTTTATAGTTAATGTCCGCAGGATACACCATATATCGGCCGCTTGACCAAGTGAATGTTCTATTGATACAGCCACCGGATCCGCCGCAAGCGATCAAACCGTTGCAGGTTCCAACGGATGACCCGCCGCTCTTCTCCCCGCCCTGGGAGCTTATGTGTCTCCAGCGCTATCTGCTCGACCGCACCCGTCATCTGTGCCGATTCGTGGACGGCCGACTGTTTTCCAACCTGGAAGAAGAGCTGGCCGGCCACATCAACTCGATGCCGCCGCCGCGCATCCTCGCCATCCACGCCACGGCGCTGTCCATCGGGGAAGTCTCCGCGGTGACCGACATCGCCCGGCGCCGCTTCCCCCATACCCGGATCATTCTATTCGGGGACTATCCCACCGAATTTCCGGAACTCGCCGCCACCATGCCCCGGATCGATTACGCGCTCGCCGGCGATCCCGAACCCATACTGCGGAATCTGCTCGATTATATCGACGTGCCGCAACGGTTGCGCAGGGTTCCCGGTCTTGTCATCCCCGGCGTCACACAACCTTCGCCCTATTGGCTGAACAATCTCAGCGGCCTGTCCATCGGACAATGGAACGATATCTTCTGGAATGCATACCGGGTCGGACCGGTCCATCCGGTCTGTCGCGCCGAGGTGCGGCTCTCCCGCGGCCATACCCGCTCCCCGTCCGATCGTGCCCTTGGAGGACGATCGTCGCCGTTGCGATACCGCCCCCTGGACCGGATGGCCTCCCTCGTCCAGAAATGCTCGCACATGGAGGTGAACGAAGTCCATATGAGCGATCCGCCCGGGGTGTGGACGGAGGAAACGCTCTTGCGCTGGTGCCGGGCGCTACTGGATCTCCGAAACGTTCAACCCTGGAGCTTGCGCCTGTATCCCGTCCCCCGGAACGACGAGACCATTCTGAATCTCATTGAAACGCGATGCCGCCGGCTCGAATTGATTTTCCCCACCTGCGACCGGAATCTGATGGACAAATACGAACTGGCCTTCGATACCCGGGCGCTGAGCCGCATGCTGGCCCTGCTCCAGGAGTGGCGTGTGCGCGTACATGTGAACTTTTGGATCGGCGGCCCCGAGGAAAGCCGCGGGGAAGCGGACCGGATCCTCCACATGGCCCGCCGCTTCAAGCATTGCCAGATATCGGTACATCCTTTCCCGTTTCATTTCGACTCTCCCCTGTACAACGACATCTGGCAGAACGACACGATGGAAATTCCACGGCTGGAGGAATGGATCCAGTGGTCCCTCGATCCCTGGATGGTGGAACGCCCTCTGTCGTTGTGGAAGAACCGGGACAAACCGGAAATCCTGCAAAAACAGCTCAAGCGAATCCGGAAGTCCATTCAACGCGATCCCGGCTTCTACATGGCCCGGTTCATGGAGGAGATCCGGACACGCAATTGGATCGAGGTGATTGAAGACAAGGCCGTGCACCTATTGCGCCGGGCCCTTCCCGCGAACCGGCCATAACCCCGGCCCGGCCTGTTTCCGGCCTCGTCCGACCTCAATACAACATCCGATTCAGGGACATGATCGGCAACAGGATCGAAACGGCCAGCAACAGAACAAACAAACCGACGAGCACGATCAATACCGGTTCCATCGTGGCCATGAGCCGGGACAGCATGTGCTCCCACTGACGCTGAAACCTTATGCCGGCGTTTTCCAGCATCCCGGCCAGATCCCCGCTTGCCTCTCCGGCCCGGATCCACCCCGGAAGCGACATGCTGAGCGGAGGCACACGCGCCACGCTATCCGGCAAACTGCCTCCCTGGCGCACCCGCTCCGCCTCCTGCTTTATCAGGGTGTCGATCCACGGACTGCCCGTGGCGCGTCCCGCCATCCGCAAACCTTCCAGAAGAGGAACCCCGCTCCTCAATAAGATCGCCAGGGTCCGCGCAAACCGCAGACCGGACAAGGCCGCGTACGCACGGCCCGCCACGGGAAGGCGAAACATCTGCCGGTCCACCATCACGCGGAAATCCGGATCGGACCGCATACGCCGAACACACCCGATCACACCCACCGGAACGAGGAACGCCAGGAGTACGGCCAGCACCATGACAACCCGACCGAACCCCATGGTTATTCGCGTGATCAGGGGCACGTCCAATTGGGCTTCCGCCAGCAGGTTTTGAAATGCCGGCAACATGTACGCCAGCATCAGAACACCGATGATCAGGGACAGAACGAGTATGACGGCGGGATAGATCAGCGCGGTCAAAAACCGTTCGCGAAGGCGGTGCCGGTCTTCCAGGTATAGCGCCATGCTTTCCAACACCGTTTCCAGGGTGCCCGCCCGTTCGCCCGTCTCAATCGCCGCCTTTTCAAAAGACGTGACCTGCGGGCTGGCGGCCGCCAGCGCTTCGGCAAACGACTCGCCATCGCGCACCCGGTCGCGCAAACCCGCCAACCGGGTGCGGTTCTCCCCCAGTTCCGGCGATTCAATCAAAAGCGCCAGTGCGCCACTGAGCGGAATGCCCGCCCGAAGTATGGCGCCGAGTTCCCGGTACAGCGTGGCCCGGATCTCGGTTCCGAAGGCCGCACGACGCCGGAACCCCTTCCGGAACGCATGCTGTCCCGCCGGATTGACCTGACGCGCCAGCACGCCCTGCCGCGCGAGTTTTTCCCGCGCCTCCTTAAGATCCAGCGCCTCGATCAATCCGCGCGCGCCCTGACCCTCCTGCGTATAGCCGGTGTATTCAAAGGTTCTCATCTTTTAAAAAACACGTATTCCAATCGTTGGAAGTATTTCCGGCCTCCATTTCCAATCCTTGGAAACCCCTCCACCCAACACGCGACACGCGACACCCGACACGTTCCCCCCTTAATCCGTCGCCCTTCCCACCACGCGGATCAATTCGGCCACGCTGGTCAGTCCGTTCAAGGCCTTGTCCAGGCCGTCTTCGAGCAGGGTGCGCATTCCGGCGGTCACCGCGCATTGCCGGAGGGCCGGTGCTCCGGCGCCCGTGCGTATGGCTTCACGGATTTCGGGGGTGACCCGCATCAATTCAAACAGCCCCGTACGTCCGCGGTATCCGGAAAGGCATTCCGGGCACCCCGCGGCCTTCCAGAACGGACGCCCCTCGACGCGGCGGATGTGCTCCCCCAGGTAACGCCGTTCCTCGTCCGTCAGTCCGGTCTCCGTCTTGCAGTGCGGACACAGTTTCCGTATCAGCCGCTGGGCAAGGCATGCCCGCGTCGCCGAGGCCACCAGGTAGGGCTCGATCCCCATATCCACCAGTCGAACAGCCGCCCCCGCCGCGTCGTTGGTATGCAACGTGCTGAATACCAAATGACCGGTCAAAGAAGCACGGACGACGATTTCCGCCGTCTCCTGGTCGCGCGTTTCGCCGACCAGGACCACGTCCGGATCCTGTCGCAACACATGGCGCAAACCGCGGGCAAACGTCAGCCCGATCTTCGGCTTCACCGCGATCTGGCTGATGGTGGGAAGCTGATACTCAATGGGATCCTCGATGGTCATCACGTTGGTGTGATCCGTATCCAGTTCCTGCAACGTGGCGTACAGCGTCGTCGTCTTTCCGCTTCCCGTCGGGCCCGTCACCCAGATCACCCCGTAGGGCTCCCGGAGAAGCGTTCTCATGTGCGCGATCATGTCGCCGGACATCCCCAGATCGGACAACGGCAACATGGTCGATTCGCGATTCAATAAGCGGAGCACGATCCGTTCGCCGTCCGCGGCGGGAACGGTGGATAGGCGAATGTCGATTTCGCGTTCCCCGACCCGCACCCGTGCCGTGCCGTCCTGCGGCAACCGCTTTTCAGCGATATCCAGATGTCCCATGACCTTGAGCCTCGAAATCAGCGCGGCTTCCAAATGCTTGGGCGGAGCCGCCCGCTCATAGAGCAGCCCGTCCACGCGGTATCGCATGCGCAACGCATTCCGGAAGGGTTCGATGTGTACGTCGGACGCGTTCGCTTTCAGCGCTTCCAGGAGAATGAGGTTGACCAACCGCGCCACCGGCGCCTGGTCCGCCATGCGCAACAAATCGTCCGAACCGGCCGCCGGCGTTTCGGGGCGCTCGTCCGTCGCGTCCAGATCTCGCAGAAATTCCTGCGCGGTATCCTGCTTTCTGAAATAGCACCGCTCGATACTGCGCTGGATCTCTCCCGCCGGCGCCAACCGGACATCGAATTCCTCGCCCAGCAACAACGCCAGGTCTTCCTGCTCTTCCATGCGCGTGGGATCCGCCGTGAGCAGGCAGATTCGGCCGTTGACGCGAATCGGCAGCATGTTTCGGCTGCGCGCCCACTCCACGGGCAGCGACCGGACCAATTCCGGATCCAGCTGATTCTCCTCCACGGTGAACAGAACGGGAAGGCCGAATTGTTCGGAAAGGGCGTTGAGCACATCCTCCTCGGACAGGATCCCGTCCCGGACCAGCCATTCACCCAGCCGGAAGGCATGCGCGGATTCCTGCTGCTTGCGCAGCGCGTTCTCGACCTGTTCCGCGGTGACCCGGCCCTGTTGAACTAGAATCTCGCCCAACCGCATGGCTTACTCCTCGGTCACGGGCGTCAGACCGAACTCCGCCGCCGCGGCGCCGAGCCCGGTTCGTTGGCCCAGCAGATCACGCATCTCTGACGCCGTCTGAATATCGGTCACGATATGCGGCGTGACAAAGATCAGCAGGTTGGTTCGCTGGGTCCTGTCGGACGTTCTCCGGAACAGTTGGCCCAGCAGGGGAATGTCCCCCAACAGCGGCACCTTGGAAACGGCTTTCAACCGGTCTTCACGAATCATCCCGCTCAACACGATGGTGGACTGGTTGGGCAAGGTCACCGTGGTCGATACTTCCCGGCGCGCAATGGTGGGCGCAAACGGCATGTCCGCCGGCCCCTCATCAATGATGGCCTCGATGATCGGATTGAGCTTAAGCCGGATCTCCTGGTCCGGGTTCACGTACGGCGTGACCTCAAGCCGGATACCGACGTCCATGCGCTCGATGGTTTGAATGATATCCCGGGTAACCCCCGCACCCTCGATGGTCGAACGCAGAATCGGAATATTCTCCACAACGCTTACACTGGCTTCGAGGTTGTTCTGCGCCCACAGCGGTACATTGGACAGGATCCGGACATCCCGGTCCTCGGCCAACGCCCTCAATAAAAAGGGGATGCGAGGCACCACCCGGCCTTCGGCGTCCACAAAGGTCCCGTGCGCCACACCCAGGGTCAACCCCTGCGGAGCGATACCGTCCATGACATCTCTAATGACATCCTGTTGCCCCGGACGGGAACGCCCGAGGAACGTCGTCCGGCCGTCGCGCGGGGCATCAATCGTGGCCCAATCCACACCGAGATCCAACGCCTTGCCCACGCTCACTTCCGCGATCAGGATTTCCACCATGACCTGTTGCGGCGGCTGGTCCAGCCGTTCCACCAGCTCGCGAACCAGGTCGAAATCACGCGGCGAGGCGTCAATCAACAACGCATTGTTCGGAATGCTGGGCTCGACCGCGATGATGGAACGATCGTCTTTGGCCATGGTTTTTTCCAGGAGCGCGTTGAGGCTTTTCGCGGCTTCTTCCGCGGACAGATACTTCAAAAACACGGCATTGAGCCGCCCATAGCCCGACGGGGTATCCACATCCAGGTTCCGAATGATTTCCTTCAATTCGCGGATCTGCACGACCGTGCCCACCAGCAGGAGGCTGTTCGCGTGAGAGGCCGGAACAATGGTCAACTCCGACGGCAGTTGCGCGCCGCCCGTGACCACCTGCCGCATATCCCGCGTCAACCGCTGACCCGCCGGCTCCGCGCCCGCCATCGCCGCCGTCAACTGGCGGGCCAGGTCCTCCGCGGAAGCATGCTTCAGGGGCACCACTTCCACCATGCGCGCCGAACCGGGCTGATCAATTTCCCGGATTATGCGTTCGATGCGCCGGATATTCTCGGCCGTATCGGTTATAATCAGGTGATTGGTCGGAACGAACACGGAAAGTGAACCCGTCTTGCCCCCGTGCACCATGGCCTCAATGGAGGCACGGATATCCGGCGCGCTTATATGGACAAGG
>SLKG01000057.1 GCA_007134735.1 Kiritimatiellia bacterium | reverse complement strand
CCGGCGTATTTCCATCGGCCACTGCTCGTCCCTGGAGGGACGCGCTCTTGCTCGTCCAGGTCACGCGGAAGCGTGACCCTCCACATCAGGCTCTTCTGGAGGGACGTGCTCCTGCACGTCCAGGTCACGCGGAAGCGTGACCCTCCACGTCCGGCTTTTTGGAGGGACGCGCTTCCGCGCGTCCGGGCGAACGCGAGCACAATCGGGAATACGATACAGATCCGACACACGGGCGGGGCGCCTACCCCCGCTTCTCGATGGGGACAAATTCGCGATGCACCGGCCCGGTATAAACCTGGCGTGGACGCCCGATCCGCTTGTCGGGATCGTTTTTCAGTTCCAGCCAGTGGGCAACCCAACCAGGCAGACGGCCCAGCGCAAAGATCACCGTGAACATGTTCATGGGGAATCCCATGGCGCGCAGGGTAATCCCGGTATAGAAGTCCACGTTGGGATACAGGTTCCGCTCTTTGAAATATGGATCATTCAGGGCCTTTTCCTCCAGCTCCATGGCAATGCCCAGCAGGGGATCCTCGATCCCCAGTTGATTCAGCACCTCTTCACATGATGTCTTGGCAATCCGGGCCCGCGGATCGTAGGCCTTGTACACGCGATGGCCAAATCCCATGAGCCGGAACGAGTCGTCCGGATCCTTGGCCCGCTTGACCATTTCTTCCACACCCGAGCCTTCCTTGTGAATGTATTCCAGCATCTCGATGACCGCCTGGTTGGCGCCGCCGTGCAGGGGCCCCCACAGCGCGCAGATGCCCGCCGCGATGGACGCGTACAGGTTCGCACCCGCACTGCCCACCATCCGGACGGTGGAGGTCGAACAGTTCTGCTCGTGATCAGCATGCAGGATCAGCAGCTTGTTCATGGCGCGAACCAGAACAGGAGTGATTTCATAATTCGCCACCGGCGTGTAAAACATCATGTTCAGAAAATTTTCCACGTAGGTCAGCTTACTGCTGGGATACACATGCGGTTCACCCACCGATTGCTTGTACGAGAACGCGGCCAGAGTGCGCATCTTGGACAGCAACCGCGCTACGGTCAGGTCAAGCTCTTCTTCGGAGGAAGAGGAATCCAGTTCAGGATAGAAACTGGACAACGAGACGACCATGGCCGAAAGAATGGCCATCGGATGCGCGTGTTCGGGATAATTCTCGAAAAAATTGCGCATATCCTCATGGATGAGGGAATGCCGATTCAATAGTCGGGAATATTTGCTCAACTGGCTCTGCGTCGGGAGGGTGCCGTGCACCAACAGATAGGCCACTTCGATAAACGTACAGTTGACGGCCAAGTCTTCGATGGCGTACCCGCGATAACGCAGAATCCCCTTTTCGCCGTCAATGAACGTAACCTCGCTATGACACGAACCGGTGTTGGCGTATCCGGGATCAAAGGAAATTGCGCCTGTTTCCTTGCGAAGGGCCCGCATATCAATGGCCCGCTCCTTCTCCGTCCCCTCCATGACGTCAAAGGGATATACCTTGCCGTCATAGTTCAGTTCCGCTTTTCCGACTTTCTTACTTAATTCCATACGTCACTTCCTTTGCTAATCGGTTAAGCCTTGACGACTTTCCCCGCTTTCAGACAGGAGGAACACACAAGCCGTTTCCGGACACCGCCGTTTTCCTTTACGCGGATACGCTGAAGATTCGGCAAAAAGCGGCGCCGTGTAATCCCGGTCGTATGCAAGCCAATACCGCCCTTCTTCTTGGGTAACCCCTTGCGAATGATGCGGTTACCTGTGACAGGGCCTTTTCCGCAAACTGAACATATTCGTGCCATAATGGATTCCTTGTAGATCAAATGAAGGCGCACTATAGGCCCCAAATCGGGATCACGCAAGGGGAAAAAGCGATGGATGAGGAGCGAATGAAGGGGAATTCCCGGCCGGGGCGGGCGAAGGTGATTATACCTCCGGCGGCAGTTCATGTTCCTTGTTCGTTTTCCTATCCATGATCGCGCGACGGGGGCGTTCCGCCGGAGGCGGACAGGCAGCGACTCAACAATACGCGCTGTTTACTCACAATGGAGCCCCGGCGCCCTCGCCGGGGCCGCCTTCAAATACGCCCGTCTTTTCGGTTCCGGGAAATGCTCAATCGCATACCGCAGCATGGTGCGGGGCATGGATCGGGCATGTTGTTTAAGAAATGCCTCCTCAATACGTCGATCCCGTTTTCCGATCTCTCGGAGCATCCATCCGGCCGCCTTGTGAATCAGATCGTGCTCGTCATTCAACAGGCGTTCCGCCAGGCGCAGGGCGTCGTCATATTCGTTGCGCTTGATGAAATGGAATGTGGACAGGAGGGCGATCCGCCGAAGCCACAGGCTGTCAGACTCCGCCCATTCGTACAGAATGGCCCGGTCCCGATCCCATAAGTGCGCGCCGATAATGTGTTCGGCGGTGGTATCGATCAGGTCCCAGTTATTGATCCCGTCCAAGTGCGAGGTATAGAGCCGGTACACGCGTTCACGCTGTTTTGCGTCGCCGCGCTGGTATTGCCGCACCCAGATCAGCAGACCCAACAGGCGCGCTTCGTGATACTTCGATCGAACCAGTTTTTTCGTTTCCGCCGGCGGCAGATCCGCAAACACGCGCACCAGTTTCCGGGTTTGCGGAACGCGCACCCCGATGAAGACATCTCCTTCCCCATATTCTCCGGGTCCGGTCTTGAAAAAACGCTGAAGGACTGCCGCCTGGCCCGGATCGGCCGACTCGCACAGCCGGCGCACGGCCTCCGCGGCCGTTTGTT
>SLKG01000079.1 GCA_007134735.1 Kiritimatiellia bacterium | reverse complement strand
GCGAAGACCGGGCCTCGCGGTCCTGAAAATGTAGTGGAGAACAAGGAGGAGCAAGGGAGTGCACTTCCCGGAAATATCGCATTTTTTGTCTCCTAACCGTCGAACTTGGGGTCGATGCGATTCTTGATTCAAGCGGTAAGAACATCTCCATCCTTGTCGCGCTCTTTGTCGTAATCCTTGTCTTTCAGTGGACGATTACGGCGACGACTACGGACGATTAAAGAGGCCCGGCACGCCGCCTTCTTCCCAATGATCACAACTGCTTACGGCCTACTGCTTACTTCTTACTTTACTTCCGCCCATCCACATCTTCTCCCGCCTCCTGAATCCGTTCGCTCCGCAGGAAGCGCCGGCGCAGGGCCCGAACCACGTCGCCCAGTTCGGGTGAGCGCATCGCAAAGGTCAGCCCGACGTACAGGGCGACGGCGCCGGAAATGCTGACCAGCACCGCGGCGATCTGGGCGGGCTTGTCGCCCACTTCGAGCCCCATGAAGTACGATAGAATGTACGAATGGAGAAACCATGTGGCCGCGCCCATCACCGCCGCCGCCGCAAGACATCGCCCGGCACTCCACCCGATACTCCGCCAATTCGGCGATCCCAAACGGCCGTACAAGAGCACGGCCAGGACGATGCCGTTCACGGTCTCGGCCAGCACGGTCGCCAACGCCAGCCCGGCGTGTTTCCACATCAGCGGCCAGGTCAGGATGAACGTCAGGCTCAACGCGAGTTTCAATCCGACCGTCCAGATCCCCACCTTCACCGGCGTGCGCGTGTCCTGCAACGCGTAGAACGCGGGCACAAAGACCTTGGACAGGCTGAACACCAGAAGGCCCGGGGCATAGAACATGAGAGCGAGCGCGGTGAGATCGGTCGAGGTATCCGTAAACTCGCGCCATTCGAAGATCATCTGCACGATCGGCCGCGCCAGGACCAGCAGTCCGATCGAGGCCGGGATCATGACGTACAGGAGATTACGCAGGGAATAATTGATGGTGCGGAGGATCTGTCCGTGATCCGACCGGGCGGCATGGCCGGAAAATACCGGAAGCAATACGGTGCTCAAAGCCGTGGCGAAGATGCCCTGCGGAAAATAGATCAGGCGTTCACTGAAGAACAGGGCGGCCGGCGCCCACACCGCGATCCAACCGGCCATGAGACGGTCCAACAGGACATTGATTTGCGTGATGGCCATACCGAGCGACGCCGGCCCCATCAGGCCGAATACCCGGCGCACATACCGGTCCTTGAGATCGAGCGCCCATCCAAACCGAAATCCGTACGACCGGAGTTTGGGGATTTGTACGCCCAACTGCGCCAAGCCGGCGGCAAATACGGCCCACGCCACCGCAAAAATCTGACTCTCCGGATTCGGTCCGAACCATGGACAGATCAACAGCACCGCCAGGATCCAGATCACGTTCAACAAACACGGCGCGAAAGCCGGAAGCGCAAAATGATGGTAGGAATTCAGAATGGCCATGGCCAGCGCCGCCAGGCAGATGAATACGGCATAAGGAAGCATGATGCGCAACAGCGCCAAGGTCAGGGCGAGCTGCCCGCCCAAATCCGGGCGCTTCAGGGCCAGGGTGATGCCGATGATGCCGGCCAGGACGACGGCGGCCAGGAAAAGCCCCACCAGCGAGATGACTTTGCGCGCCAGCAGCCAGGCCCTTTCCTCCCCCTCCTTCTGCCGGGCTTCAATGAATACGGGGACAAACGCGGCGGACAAGGCCCCCTCGCCGAACAGGCGCCGGAAGAGATTCGGAATCGTAAACGCAATGACAAAGGCGGACATCGGCAGGCTCGTGCCGAAAAAACCCGCCATGAGCATATCGCGAACCAGGCCCAACCCGCGGCTCATGGTCGTGAAACCGCTGACGACCCCTGTTGACTTTATGATCCTTCGATGTTCCACAACGGCATCCGCTCCCCTGCGCTTTACTTTGACCGTGTTTCTGTCATGCTCCCGGCATCGACAACCAATACGGGTCGAGCATATATCGCACGCATGTACCACATCACAAAAACACTCGCAATTGCGATCAGTAAATTAAGCCCGGGCGCGGTGGACCGACTGGCGCGGGGGCTGGCTTTCATGGTGTTTGATCTACTGCGCATCCGCCGCGCGCTCGTGCTCCACAACCTAAAGATCGCGTTCGGCAACGAAAAGCGTCACGAAGAGCGACTCCGGATCGGACGTACATCCGTCTATCACGTCATGCTGACCTTCATCGAGTTGCTCCGCTCCGTGCGTGTCGACATTCACGGAAAAACCACGTGCCGCGGGCTCGAGCACATTCAGGCCGTTCTGAAAGAAGGGAAAGGCGCGTATTTTCTTGCTGGGCACCTGGGCAACTGGGAAGCCATGGGATCCGCCGGCACACGATTCCTGGGAACCCCCGCGTGGTCGATCGTCAAGAAGATCAAACAACCCGGCGTCAACCGGTTCGTGGAAGAGATCCGGCACGGGAACGGTCTGTACACCATTCATCGCGATCCGCCCGGACAGGCGTTGCGCGCCATCCGGGATACGCTCCGAAAGAACCAGACGGTCGGGTTCATGCTGGACCAGGCCCGGCCCGGCGCTCCGCGCATCCCCTTTTTCGGAACCCCGGCCAAGACCCAGACCAGCCTGGCCGCGATCTGGCGGAAACATCCCGCACCGGTCGTTCCCATTTCGATACGGCGAACCGGCGTGGAACGCCACGAAATCCGGGTCCGGCCGCCCTTGCCGTTACAACGAACCGGGGATTCGAAAAAAGATACGCACGAAAACACAGCCCTTTTTAACCGCGTACTTGAGGAAATGATACGGGAATGTCCGGATCAATACTTCTGGATGCACGACCGGTGGAAAGAATGAGGGCTCGAATATCATTGTACAGGGCACACGCCATGGCGTATATTTTCCGCCGGCATGAAATTCTCGACCGACGTCGAGCCAAAATGGAATGCATCGCATATAACCGTATTCGGCATCCGGCCGGCCTTATCGCGGCCGGCCTCCTCTTGTCTCCGTGAACCGCGGCTCCGTTGGAGCTTTCTTTGTGTATGTCCGAAACAACCATTCATTTTGACAATGCCCGGGAAGCGCAGGAGATCACGGGCCGGGGTCTCGATATTCCCGCCCGACTCGAGCAGTCGTTTGGCGTGAAGCTCACGGCACGAGACACGTGGCTTCGCATAACGGGCGACGAAGATAACGTCCGGCACATGGCGGACTTTGTGGAAGTCCTGCGCCGCGCCCGAAACAAGGGGGTTCTACTGGAAGAGCACGGCATCATCTATGCCATGGAACAATTCCTGGCGGGACAGGTGGAAGGCCTGGAAAAGCTCTACTCAGCGCGCATTGAGGTGAGCGCGGGGAAACCCCCCATTTATCCGCGGACCTTTGGACAACGGCTCTATATCGAATCCATCCGGTCCCGCGATCTCACCCTGGGGGTCGGTCCCGCCGGAACAGGTAAAACGTACCTGGCCATGGCCATGGCGATTTCGTCCCTGTTGAAAAATGAAGTCAGCCGCATCATTCTCACCCGCCCGGCCATCGAGGCGGGAGAAGCGCTCGGATTTCTCCCGGGGGATATGCAGCAAAAGGTCTGGCCGTACCTGCGACCGTTGTACGACGCCCTGTACGACATGATGTCCGCCGAGGATATTGAGAAGAACATGGAACGCGGGGTGATAGAAATCGCCCCGCTTGCCTACATGAGGGGACGTACGCTCAATCATGCCTTCATCATTCTCGACGAAGCACAGAACACGACACGCGAACAGATGTTGATGTTTCTGACCCGGCTCGGCTTCGATTCCAAGTGCGTGGTCACGGGCGATTTAACGCAAATCGACCTTCCGCCGAGCAAGCATTCCGGTTTGGTGGAAGCCCGACGCACCTTGACCGGTGTGGAGGGCATTGCCATTGTAGAGATGCGCGATTCGGATGTGGTCCGGCACGCGCTGGTACAGAAAATCATACAGGCCTATCGGAATAACCGGGAAGAGAAGAACCCATGAGCACGTGGCTTTCGAAATATCGATTCCGGCAAAGGAAAGCGACCGTATCCCGTGACCGGAAACGGCCTTTTCCCTGGACCGCCCTGTTGTTGGGATTGCTGTTATGGTTGCTCGCCCAACTGATTCTGTACGTGGGCCGGGACATCAGTCACACTCAATTCGTAGAGGGGCAGCGGGCTCCTTCCATGGTGGTGGCCCTGGTTGATTTCGAGGCCGTGGATACCGGCGCCACGGAATTAAGCCGTCGACAGGCCATGGACGCGGTGCTGCCGGTTTTCACGGTGCACCGGGAGCCGTTGCGCAATACCACTCGCACGATCGCCACCATCATAGAAACCGCGGAGAAACTCCGCGATGCGGACGATCCCGACGACGTGTGGCCCGATGACTTTCCGGAAGTATCCGGGATCATCCTGCAACCGGAGGACATCCTGGCCCTGGCGCCGGAAAACAGGGAGCAGGCGGCGGGGTCCATTATGACCGAAGCGCTGGAAACGGTCTGGTCGGGCGGCATTATCTCCCCGCTTGAACGGGAAAGCCGCTTTCACGGGGTCGCGGACGCCGGCGCTATTACCATACGGGAAACCGATGAGACACTGCGTTCTCCCGTTCTCCTGGGGGATCTGCCCACACCGAGTGCCGCCGTTCGCGCCATGATGCGTCACATCCGCGAGGAATTTCACGCACAAGACATTCCGGTTCCAACGCGCACGCTGCCTCCCTTGCTGAGCGCCTGGATAGCCCCCAATCTGCGCTACGATGACGCAACGACCGAATCCCTGCGGGCGGAAGCCCGCCAAACGGTGGCCCCGGTAATGAAGCGCGTACGCGCCGGCACCACCCTGATACAGGCGGGGGAACGCATCACGACGGCCCACCTGGAAAAACTGAGATCCCATGAACGTCAATTAAGCGCCCTGCAAACGGACGTCGAACGACGCCTGGCACTGATCGGACGCGGGGCACTTCTGCTGTTTGCCACCGCCATTTGCGGGGGCCTGCTGCTGATCATGAACCCGAACCTGCTGTATGAAAGATCCAAGGTGCTGCTCCTGGTGATGCTCTGCCTGCTGAGCCTGGCCCTGGCAAAGTTCCTGGTGTACTTGTCGGGAACGGTCCATGTGATTCCCTCGTCCCTAGTCGAGTTTATGCTGCCCATTGCCCTCACCCCGTTGCTCGCGGTGATACTGCTCGGGATATCCGCCGCCATCGTAACGGGTATCTGGGCCAGCTTTGCGGCCGCCGTCCTGTTCGACAATAACTTCGCGGTGTTTGCCATGGGCCTGCTGGTCACCGTGCTGGTGGCGCATACCGCCCGCGATGTACGCAAACGGTCACAGGTGTTGCGCACGGGCGTATGGGTTGGATTGGCTCAAATGCTGTACGCGGTAAGCCTGGCCTTTCTGTTTCAAAATCCGTTCACGATGGCCGCCATGCAGGCGGGAACCGCCATGGGAATGGGCATATCCGTCGCCCTGGCCACCTTGTTGCTTCTGCCTTTGCTGGAAGCCGGGTTCAAAATCACGACCAACATCACGCTCCTGGAGTTGTCCGACATGACGCACCCCTTGCTTCAGCGCCTGGCTATCGAGGCTCCGGGGACGTATCATCACAGCCTCATGGTGGCCAACCTGGGTCAATCCGCCGCCACGGAGATCGGCGTCAATGCCCTGCTGGTCCGTGTGTGCGCGTACTACCATGACGTCGGCAAACTGACCAAACCCGAATTTTTTGCGGAAAACATGGGCTTTCGGGAAAACCCGCACGATGATCTATCGCCCAGCATGAGCACCCTGGTCATCATTTCACACGTCAAGGAAGGCGTGAGCATGGCGCGCCGAAACAACCTTCCGCAACCCATCATTGACGGGATCGAACAGCATCACGGCACCAGCCTGGTGTATTACTTTTATCACCGGGCACGAACCGAAACCGGGGATTCGGACGGAGAATCCCGCGGTAACGGCCGCGCCGTCAATGAGGGCGATTTCCGATATCCCGGCCCGAAGCCGAAGAAAAAGGAAATGGCCATCCTGCAATTGGCCGACAGCGTGGAAGCGGCATCCCGCGCCATGGAAAAATCCTCGCCCGTCCGGATTGAAACCCTGGTGAACGAAATTGTCGACGACCGCCTTCAGGACAATCAGCTCGACGAGTGCGATCTGACCATTTCGGAACTCAAGGCCATCAAGCGTTCGTTTATTTTCACCCTTACGAACATGCTGCACGGGCGCATTTCATATCCGAAAGATGAAAATAGAGATCAACAACCGACAACAGGCGTTTCGGGTTCATCCGGTAATCATCCGCCGGTTCGTCCGGTGGATCATGGACCGGGTACAACGGCTGAATGAACACCGCACATGGGGAGAGGTATCCATGGTGCTGGTTGACGATGACGTCATGAGACAGATTAATCGAACCAGCCGGGACCGGGATGCGGTCACGGATGTAATCAGTTTCGCCTATGCACCGGCTCCGGGAATGTCCACCGATGCCGGAGAAGTGATTGTCAACGTTGAGCAGGCCGTTCGGGAGGGTCCGCAACACGAGGGGATTCCGCACGAACTGGCGCTGTATATGGCGCATGGATGCCACCATCTTGCGGGCGCCACCGATGACACGCCACACCGGCGCCGGCACATGCGGCGCGTGGAAGAGTCCTGGATTCGCGAGGCGGCTCAAAGAAACCTGATCGAACGCCTCATAGAACCGCAACCATAGAAAAGACCATGAATCCGGATCCCGGCTCCATCTCGTTGACCCTGTTGGCCTACAGCGCCGCCGCCTGGCTGTTCGCGGCGTTCACGGCCACACTGCACCAGTCTTTTTTGAGGGCCGGCGATGTCGGGATCGGCCGGCTCACCGAAAAATTTCCCGCCATTCGGAAACATCGCTTCTGGATCGGGCGCTGGGATACGTTGTGCGCCACGCTCATGATTTTCTGGGTGCTCATGGCCCTCGCCGCCGTCGCGCTCTGGTTCCAGGCCTGGACCCCGGAAGGCCGCCCATGGACCCTACCCCGAATGGTGTGGGTGTCACTGCCGGCGCTGATCGCTCTGATGATCGCTCTTCGCATCGTGCCGGCGGTTCTTGCCGAAAGTTACTCCGATACCATCACGCTCACCTTTCTGCCCGTGGCCATCTTCATGGCCGTTCCCCTCTATCCGGCCGCCGCGCCGCTTGCCCGCCTGGAAAAAGCGTTGCTGTCTCTTTGCATAACCGGCGCGGATGAAGTCGACCGGCCGACACCCGAAGACGAGATCCGCTCCCTCATCGAACAGGCTCCCGACGACGGACTTGAAGAGGAGGAGCGGCAGCTTATCCGCAGCGTATTCGAATTCGGAGAGACCGTGACCCGGGAAATCATGACGCCCCGCGTGGATATCCAGGGGCTTCTCTTCACCGATTCGATACGCGATTGCGCAAACAAGACCAAGAACGGAAGCTTCTCTCGTTATCCGGTCTTTGCCGATTCGCAGGATGACGTGCGGGGTATTATTCATGTAAGGGAACTGCTGCGCGCCGTCATGGACGGAAACGAGGAAGAACCCGTTTCCACCCTGTGCAACAAAATCACGTTCGTTCCGGAATCCATGCCGATCAACGATTTGTTCCGGCTCCTGCGTACCGAACAGTCCCATCTTGCGGTCGTGGTGGACGAATACGGCGGCACCGCCGGCCTGGTAACCATGGAGGATGTTATCGAGGAACTCGTCGGCGAGATACACGACGAATACGACACGGCGGAAACCCGGGTCCAGCGCCTATCCGATCACTCCGTCCTGCTGGACGCGCGCATGCCCGTCCATGAAATCAATGAAATCCTCAAAGTGGACATACCGGAAACGGACGATTACGATTCGGTGGCCGGATACATCTTTCACAAGCTCGGCCGCATCCCCCGCCCCGGCGAAACCATCGAGGAGGACGGATTCGCCATCACCGTGCAAACCGCCGGCGCTCACCGGATTTTCACGGTACGGGTCATGAAGAAGGACGGTTGAAATGTCACGCCCAATGGGCATAGTATGCCTGTCGGCGCGCACCGGGGGCGCGCGGCACAACAAGAAAGGACGACATGGCCTCCACCGTGGGAAAGAGAATACGGAATAACATCGTTGTGGGGCTGGTGCTCGTAACCCCCGTCGCCATTTCCCTGTTCATCCTGGCGTTCCTGATCCGGCTTATTGCCGACAACGCCATGGCCAAGGCCGTTACCAACACCGTTTTCCGCACACTCCCGGAGGCGTTCCAGGAACCCACCGTGAAATTCGTTCTCGGCCGTATCCTGGCCCTGGTGCTGGTGCTGCTATTCCTGTTCCTGGTGGGTTTTTTCGTGCGCAGTTTTTTTGGCCGCAAGCTGTACAGGATCGGGGAAAAAATCCTCACGCGCATTCCGGTATTCAACCGGATCTACATCCAGGTGCGTCATATCAGCGAAACCCTCTTTTCCCAGCGGGAAACAATGTTCAAAGAAGTCGTCATCCTGGAATATCCCAGGAAGGGCATCTATTCCATCGCTTTCGTCACCTCGTCCGTGCCGGATCATTTCCGCTCTAAAATGAACGGGGCAAAGCCGGACGAAAATTTTTCAGCCCTGTTTGTGCCGACCACGCCCAACCCGACCTCCGGATTGCTGATCCTGGCGCCGCGTTCGGAACTGACCACCCTGCCCATCTCCGTGCCCGACGCCATGAAGCTGGTCATCTCGGCGGGCACCGTGTATCCCGGCGAAGAAGGCGACGTCAGCGACCGTCCCACCCTGCTGGACAAATTGGAAAATTGGATCACGCGCGAAACCAAACTCGAACCGGTCCAGCCGAATAATGACGGGGATGGGAGTACGGACTGATACCGTTTATGCACCAAGTGCCGTAGGAAGCGCGCTTCCTATATGAAGAAGAACGCGTACACGATTCATTCATGATCGCCCGCACCCATGCCATTGTGCTTCGATATTACCCCGTGGCCAACACCTCAAGGGTGGTCAGTTGGTTCACGCGCGACGCGGGCCGCATCTCCACGCTCATCAAGGGGGCCCTCCGCCCCAGGAGCCCGTTTCTCGGTCAGTACGACCTGTTCTACACCTGCGAACTGCTCTATTACACCCGCAACACGCGAAATCTGCATATCGCCCGCGAATGCGCCCCGCTCAAATGGCGGCCGGAATTCCGGCAAAACTGGAAAGCATCGGCCTGCGCCTCGTATTTTGCCGACCTGTACTTTCGCTTGAGTCCGCCGGGCGCACACCATGCGGGATTGTTTGATCTGCTGGATCAGGCGATGGACGCCCTGCATAACGGCGACGGCGCCGAATCGATGCTGTACTGGTTCGAATTACGCCTGCTGGACCATCTGGGTCTGTCGCCCCGCCTGCAGCAATGCCTGAATTGCCGACGCTCCTTCGAATCGGTGCGATCAGGGGCGCATTTTGCACACCGGCGCGGCGGCATTCTCTGCGCGTCGTGCGCCCGGAAGGACCCGGAGGCCGCGCCGCCCATTCCGCCCGATGTATTGTCCATTCTGTTGAACTGGCAATCCAGCGAAACGCCGCAGGCCTGCCGCAGCACCCGCTGCACGCCCGCCCAACTCGCGGTCATGGAGAAACTGCTGCTGCCGTTCCTGGAGCATCACCTGAACCTGTCCCCCAAGAGCCGCCCACTGGCCCTGAAGGTGTTGCGGAGGTGAGTGATTCATGGCTCTTGAATGGCCCCGCCCGGCCTAATACCCGTTTTGCACTCCCCCACATTTTGGACGGTCATGCCTCTTCAACGAAGTCGCACTGACCCGCCACTGAAGCCCATTCCCACTGTTATGTTCCCATACCAGTCATTAGCGAATCCGGGGCGTTTTCCAAGCTCCATTCCCATCCACAAAGATGATTTATTGGAATCGTAATCATAGTCCAGTCTCCCCACCCACAAGCGAGCTCCCAAGTCGGATGTTTTGACCTCCACGGGACGGTATGTATCAGGCGTATCGCCTATCACATCGGGCTCGCCAAACAACAGGTCCAAGCCATAATTCCGGATCCGCGCCCGGCTTGCGCGGCCGCTCCACAGGCGCGATTCGACATCATACGAGCTCCGCTCATTCACTTTGTGTCCGAGCCCAAGATAATACCCGCTACTTTCAAGTTTGCCGGCGTAACAATAATCTTTATGGCCGTCGCGCCTTTTGCCGATAATAGTCGAACGGGTCCTGTCAAAGTAGCCCGCCCGCAGCACGAGCATCTTTCTTTGGACACCTGGGGCGACAAAATATCTAGCTACCGGAATGGTGACACGCGTACGGTCACGTGTTTCGCGCATCCATAAATAGAGCTCAAGCCCCACTTCATAGCTCGACGAATTTTCCGGAGAATTATCGAATTCATCAACATCTACACGGGAAAAGAACTGATTGAGCAGCGCCGCATGAATAGTTCCGCGGGGATGATTAATCTCCCCTCGAATGTGGTACGGGAACATGTGCCCCAAGTCCAGATGATCCCCCGCGGAGCCTTCCAGCCCAGCGCCGATATGTACGTTTAAGAGCGGAACCTCCTCCGATTTTGACCTGACCATTTGGACTTCGGCCACTTCTGCGGCGCCGCCCGTGACACCCATACATAGCGCCACAGAAATAACTCGAACTCTTGATCTCAAATCCATATTCTGTCCTCCATACGGTGTGTCGGGGTAGCTCCTGTCGTGCCGCCTTTATACCGCGAGGTTGACAATCGCGAAGCTTAACGTCAAGCCTTAATGCCGGGATATTTTCGGGGTCAGTGCTTTATATTTTTTGGTTCTTCCCTGATTCCCGTGGGATATTTCATTGGATGATATACGATGGGGGTCATGAAAGACACCCAATTGTATCAGCAGATTCTCGGGCTGGTTCGGCCTTGGCGCGTGGCCAGCG
>SLKG01000017.1 GCA_007134735.1 Kiritimatiellia bacterium | reverse complement strand
GCGAACGGTAAACGATTCCCCCCTATTCGTTGTCCGTTCGCGTCGCCCGTTCGCGTCCACCGATGGAAGTTGATTATGACAAGCCCCGGCTCAATCGGTATATCCAGTTCGCCATCAGCAGGACTCCGAAAACGATCACCACCCAGCGCACTCGAATTCGCCGCAGGACACGTCCCGGATAAAGTTGCACACCGCAGGCGAGGGCCGCCGCATTCCAGAATAAAACCGCCAGCATAACCATATACAGCGGATACGACATCGGTACGTGATGCCAGGCCCATGTCCAGTGGCCGCCCGATATGGCCGAGAAGGCCCTGCTGAATCCACAAAACAGGCACGGATACCCTGTCCAGTTATAAAAGGTGCAGAGACGTATCGAAGTATTCACATGCGGGAGAATAAAGCTGGCCAGCCAGATAATCCCCATGGCCAGGACCAGAGGGAAATGGACGCCGACGACATCCCAATAGGAACGGGGACGCACAACCCGAAAGACTTTCCCATCCCTTTCGGCGTGCGTCCCCGAATCCGTGCCGGAGATATCCGCGGCTCTTATCTCATTGCATTCCAATGTCACCCGATCAGGCCTGGGGCTCGTCGGACGGAGGAGGAGGAGGCGTCTGCGTCTCCACTCCTTGCGCTACCGATTCCCCTCCGGTTTCCGGCCCGGAAAACACATCCCGATACGCAACGGCTACGATACATATGTAGATGGGAAACGTAAGCACAACACCGATACCGCACAGGATCAATCCAAGACTGCCCAGGATGCCGGCCACCACCGCCAAACCGAGGAACGGCCAGAAATTGGTTTTGACCTTTTCAATACTGCCCATGGAGGCGGGCCAGAATTGCATGCGCCGATCGGCAATCAGGAAGAGACCAAACAACAAGAGCGCCTGGATGGCGTATATTATGACGATACTCAAAATCTGCCCCAGACAGGGAATGAGGTTGAGAATCATAGCCGCCACAAATGTAATCACACCCCAAACGAGCCAGAACAGGAACGCATCCACAAACTGACCGAACCCCTGGAATACATCCCCGACCGACGGCTTGGGTTCCTGCTTGTCGAGCAACCGCAAGGTAATCAGAATCATACCCACCAGCAGAGGCCCGGACAGGATTCCGAGGGTCAACGCGCTCAGCAGAACCACAATGATGGACGGCACGATCAGTACGCCGAAATTTTCCTTGTACAGATCAAACCCCTTTTGAATCCAATCTCCGAATTTTACTTCCACCTTGTCCATGGTTTCCTCCCTTGATATGAGAATGGCCTTACGACTTCAGCCGACACCAATACCGATATATGCGATCCCTGACGTGGAAGGATAGTAGAAAGGCATGTGGCCGGTGTCAAGCACGGGACACGGCCATTTAGGCGGTCGGGCAACGCGGTATCGGGAGAATTCCGGGATTGGAGGACTACGCTTGGTGTTCGCGAAGCGTGACCGGCATGTAATAATCCCGGGCATACTCTTCGATCATCCGGGCGGCGCTGAAGGCCGGGGTGATGGTCGCCATGCTTTCCTTCATGAGGTCCAACCATTTTACGGGAACGCCGTTCTCGCGGTGTTGATAGTACGCGGGAACAACCTCCTTCTCCATGAGGTCATAAAAAGAGGAGGAATCCTCGTAATCCTGCATTTCCTCGTTATCGAAATCCCGGCCGTCGCTGATGACCCAACCGTTCTTGCCGTTATACGCTTCCGGCCACCAACCATCCGAAATGCTGAGGTTGGGCGCGCCGTTCATCGCGGCTTTCATCCCGCTGGTCCCGCTGGCCTCCCGGGGACGGCGCGGGGTGTTCAACCAGATATCCACGCCTTGGACCAGATGCCGGGCCACACGTATCTCATAATCCTCGAGAAACACCACATGCCCCCGCAGATCGGAATGAAAAGCGATATTGAAGATATTGCGCACCAGTTCCTGCCCGGGCATGTCGGCGGGATGGGCCTTACCCGAAAAAATGATCTGTACCGGCATGTCGGCGTTCTTGAGGATTGCGCGCAAACGTTCATAATCCTGGAAAATCAAGCCGGCGCGCTTATACGTCGCAAACCGCCGGGCAAATCCGATGGTCAGCACATTGGGATCGAGCACGCTGGCAATCTCGCGCATATCGTCCGGACTTTTTCCATGCCGGGCAAACTGCTCGAGCAGCCGGCTCCGGACCAGACGGATCAACCGGTCCTTTTGGTTGTTGTGCGCATCCCATAGATCCTGGTTGTCGATTTCCCGGATGCGTCCCCAGAAGGTTTGGTTCGTCAGGTTTTCATTCCAGTCATTCCCCAGCTCCTCCTCGACCAGGGTACGGATATCGTGCCCCAGCCATGTGGCCACGTGAACTCCATTGGTGACATATTCTATGGGAAGATCCTCGGCCGACTTCCCGGGAAACAGATGGTGCCACATGTGACTGGCCACTTCGCCGTGCAGTTTGCTTACCCCGTTCGTCCGGGCGCTCATACGAATGCCGAGCGTGGTAAGATTGAACGGCTGACTACCGCCTTCGGGATAGGATTTCCCCAGTTCCAGCAGGCGCCCGACATCCACATTCATGGCCTGCGCATGATGCCGCAGATACTTTTCGGCCAATCCGAAATCGAACACCTCGTTCCCGGCCGGAACAGGCGTATGGGTCGTAAACAGGGTCGAATTCACGACGTTTTCCCGTGCTTCATCCCAGGTCAGCCCTCCCGCCATGTATTCCCGCATGCGCTCAATGCTCAAAAAGGCCGAATGGCCCTCATTCATATGCCACACGGCCGGTTCCACACCCAGTTCGTGCAGCACGCGGGCGCCGCCCACGCCGAGGACCAGCTCCTGGCAGAGCCGCATGGATCGGCCCCGGACATATAATTGCGACGTAATCGGCCGGTCGGCCGGATTGTTTTCCAGGATATCGGTATCCAGCAGGTAGAGATTCACGCGGCCCACCCGCAACTGCCATACTCGGGCATGCACGTCCCCCCAGGGCAGATTTACGGAGACCACCAGGTTCCGCCCCGTGCTCGATTGCAGCGGACTTATGGGCAGACGATAAAAGTCAAAATCCGAAAAGACATGGTCCTGATCACCGTCCGAATCGACGGATTGATGAAAATACCCCTTCCGATACAGAATGCCGATACCAATGAACGGCAAGCCCATGTCGCTGGCGGCTTTCGCATGATCCCCCGAGAGTACTCCGAGGCCGCCCGAATAAATACCCAGACACTCATGAATGCCAAACTCGGTGCTGAAATACGCAACCGCCCCCCCCTGGTAGTCCGGATAGAGAGTCTGAAACGGCGTGGTCTCCGGATTCATGTACTTGTCGAAATCCCGGATGACACGCCGGTAATCGGACATGAACGCCCCGCCGTTGCTGATCAAGCGCTCCCATTGATGCGGTTCTATGTTGATCAACAGCTGGACGGGATTGCGATAATAGGCCCACAGCTCCGCGTTAATCGATGAAAACAGACGCCGCGCCCGGGGGGTCCAGGACCACCAGAGATTATACGCCAGATCCCGAAGACGCGACACTTCGGAAGGCACCTTGATATCCGCTGCCGAAATAGGCTCAATCGCCATACCCTGCATTCCTTTCCATCTTACATTCGTTGAAAAACGCGCACCGTAATAAAGAACCCGAAATCAGATCAAGAACAATCTGTAGAAACAAGGATCATCCCTTTCCCTTACCGGGAGAGCCCACGGCCCCATCCAACAGACTCCACAAACCCGCCGCTCTCGTGCCGCACCGGCGATACGGTGTTCATATTTCTTGGATTCCAGCGCCCAAACCATCATACTATACGCTGGATTTGAATGGTTGTATGGCCGGATCGCCCAAAAAGGCGGGTTCTATCGCCAGGGAGTGCAATGACCACTGATCCCAAACACGTCGAAGTCGTACATGAGAAAAATCCGTTCCGCGGCGCCCGCATGTTCCATCTCGGTTTTTTCAAAAAATACAGCCTTCACGTTGCGCTCTTCATCCTGTTCACGGGAATCATCCTGACCGGTATCATGTACCACCAGTTTCGTGCCCGGCTTTTTGAGGCGGAATTCAACAGCGCCTTCACCGTATATTCCGCAACCGCCAATCTGTTTGCCGGTCACTACTTTGCCCCTCCCCACCGGGACTATGTGCCCCGGACGCTGGACCGCCATCTCGGTGAATTGTTTCTCTTTGTCCCGGAAGATGCGGAAGGATGGATCACCCACCGCCCGCAACACGTGGTTTGGTACGATAATCAAGGCGCCGTGCTGTATGAGTTCATGTCCCACGAGAACCAAACGCCGGCGGAACCGCTTTCACCGGATGACATTCCGGATGGATACCGATTCTGGCACGCCCCGGACGAGGGCGCGTTATACACGTTCGGCCCGCTGACACACGATCGCCGCGTTCCCGGCTATCTGCTGGTTTCCTTTCCGACCGATATCCAGGACGAACTGTACGCCCTCCTGACCCGAAGCCTGGCCGTCCTGTTGGGGGTCGCCTTTGCCGGGATCCTTTTCTCGGTTCCGTTCACGCGCCAATTGCTCGCACCCGTCCGGATGCTGACACGCGCCGCCCACAAGGCGCACCTGGGGGATCTCGACCAGCGTGTTCCCGTGGTTACCCAGGACGAAATCGGCGAGTTGTCCGAGACGTTCAACGAGATGATGGAATCGCTTTCCAAACGCATCGGCTTCATGCATCGCCTTCAGGAATGGACGATACGCATCGGCAGTCAACTCGATGCGGAACGCCTCTACGGCATGCTGCTGGATATGTTCACCAGTATGTCCAACTCCGGCGCCTGCCGGCTATATCTCTATAATGAGTCGAAGAACGGCCTGGACGTGCAGCTTGAATGCGGAGCCGAACAACTGCCGGACCCGGACCGGGACGAGCTGACAAAACTCGCTTTCCAGGAACGCTGGGCCACTTATATCCGGGCGGACGGGAACATGGACAGCGAACCGGTGGACGCCCTGGAAGTGGCGATTCCGATGCTCTCCGGCAAACACCGGATCGGGGTGGTTCGGATCGGGCCGAACCGTAAAAAGGAATGCTATACGGACGAAAGCCTGACCATCCTGCAAACACTGGCGCAACAGGCCTCCATCGCCATTGACAACGCCAACCTGTACCGGCAACTGGAACTGCAGAAACGCATCGAACAGGAAATGAACCTCGCCCGGAAAATCCAGATTTCCATGCTGCCCCGGGAAGCCCCGGACATACCCGGATACGAATTGGCCGGCGGCAGCGCCGCCGCCTATGAGGTCGGCGGCGATTATTATGATTATGTGAAGAACAACCGGAACTGGCACGTGATCATCGGCGACGTTTCCGGAAAGGGAATGCCCGCGGCCTTGATCATGACCATCGTCCGCGCCCTGGTCCACACCTACCTCGAATTCGAGTCCTCTCCGCGCAATATCCTCCGCCTGGTCAACCGCAGTATTTCGCGTGACCTGGATGCGGAAATGTTCGTCACGCTGTCCAGTGTCCAGCTCGATCCGGAGAACCATGAATTACGGATTTCGCGCGCCGGCCATGAACCGCTCATGATCTTGCGGGGCCGAAACGGCGAAGTGGAAAACATCGCTCCCAAGGGCGCCGCCATGGGCATGCTGGACGTCGAAGACTTCGAGGATCTGATCGAGGAAGCCGTTTGCGCGCTGGATGAAAACGACACCGCATTGCTGTATACCGACGGCATTACCGAGGCGCTCAACGACGACCACGAAGAATACGGTTACGAACGGCTCGAGGCCGTAACCCGCCAATGGGCGAACCTCCCGGTTTCGGAGCTCTATGAGAAGATCCTCGAGGATGTTAAACAGTTCTCAAACAATACGCCCCAGCACGATGACATCACCCTCGTCATTTTCCGCCGTCTGGGCGGCCCCGCATCGCCGCCGGCCTGATCGGTACACGGTTAAGGATTAAGGGATCAAGGGTTGCATTATCGATTGAATCCGTTTAGGATTCCGCGTTTTTACCCCGGAACAACAGGTGTGAGACAAGACACGGGAGCCCAAACCTCATGAATATTACAGTCGTAGGAACCGGATATGTCGGCCTTGTAACCGGCACATGCTTCGCGGATATCGGACATAACGTGATGTGCGTGGATAATGACGCGCGCAAGATCGATATGCTTCGAAAACTCAAAATGCCGATTTACGAGGAGGATCTGGAAGACCTGGTCCGGAAAAACGTGGAGGCGGGCCGCATGCACTTCTCCACGTCCATCAATGAAGGTACGGATTTCGCGGAAGTCTTGTTCATTGCGGTCGGCACTCCGCCCGGATACCGGGGCCAGGCCAACCTGTCCTATGTGGAACAGGTCGGACGCCAAGTGGCCGAACACATGACTTCGTACCGGCTACTGGTTGAGAAAAGCACGGTGCCCGTCAATACCGGAGAACAACTCAAGCGCACGGTTACCAAATATCTCCGCGAAGACATTCCTTTCGATGTGGCATCCAATCCTGAATTTCTCCGTGAAGGCACGGCCTTGAAAGACGCCTTCCAGCCGGACCGAATCGTAATCGGCGTCGAAAGCGAACGGGCGGCCAGCCTGTTGAGAAACATCTACGAACCGGTCGTAAAGCGTTCGGGGTGTGAATTGCTCGAGATGAACATGGCCAGCGCGGAATTAACCAAACATGCATCCAATTCATTCCTCGCGACCAAAATATCCTTCATCAACGCCGTCAGCCGTGTTTGCGAGCTGGCGGGTGCGAATGTGGAACAGGTGGCGCACGGAATGGGATTGGATCACCGTATCGGATCGCGCTTCCTCAACGCCGGCGTCGGCTATGGCGGATCCTGTTTCCCCAAGGATGTGGACGCGTTTGTCCATCTCTCGGACCAACTCGGCTATAACTTCCAGCTGCTGCGCGAAGTGCAGAAAATCAACCAGGCACAACGCGAGCATCTCATGCAGAAGATTCAACACGAACTGTGGGTCATAGAAAACAAGACCATTGCCGTCTTGGGCCTCGCATTCAAACCCGGAACCGACGACGTACGGGAAGCCCCCTCTCTTTACTTCATTCCCCAGCTGCTTGAGGCCGGGGCCCATCTGCGGCTTTGGGACCCCATCGCTTCGCCGAAATTCGAGGAAATACACCCGGGCCTTGATTATCGGACCGATATCATGGATACCGTGCAAGGCGCCGATCTGGTGCTCATTCTCACCGATTGGCCGGAAGTCAGGGATATCGACCTCGATAAGCTCAAGGACGCCATGCGAACCCCGGTCATGATCGATGGCCGGAATATATTTGACCCCAAAAGCGTTCGGGAAAAAGGGTTTACCTATTATTCGGTCGGGCGACCATAACCACCGGATTATACAACGCTATTCATTGACATCCGGGAAGAATTCATTTACGGTCCCGCCATTGTTTCTGAAATGTAACCTATTGGAATGATCCGGTTTATGGCAGAATAAAGGAATAGAAGGGAGTGATAATCCACAGTGGCCGAAGTCAAAGTCAGAAAAGGTGAATCTGTTGACAAAGCCTTGCGACGCCTTAAGAAAAAACTCGACAAGGAAGGGACCATGCGCGAAATCCGCGCGCATCGTCATTACGACAAGCCGAGTATTAAGCGTCGCCGGAAGGCTGCCCGTGCGCGATCGCGCTTTCAATCTTAATCCTAACCCTCGGAACGGCGCGTTTCCCGTCCAGCCTTATTGACTGGGAACGTGCCGTTTTGTTTAAACCCATGGCACAACATACCCTCCACATGGCCCTCTCCACCCGGTGGAACGCGAGCCGGCATACGCGGGGCGAGGATATGATCGAGGAAATCCTCGACCTGGGTTTCGAGCGCGTTGAACTCGGATACGACACCCGGGTGGACCTCGTACCCGGCATTCGGGACATGGTCCGGGACCGGGCGGTACGGGTGGACAGCGTTCATAATTACTGCCCCGTACCCGTCATCAGCCACCGGGGCCACCCTGAAATATTTACTCTGGCGGATCCCGATCATCGGATTCGTGAACTGGCGATTCAACATACCGCTCATACCATTCGCTTCGCCGCCGAGATCGGGGCGCGCACGGTGGTGACGCATTGCGGGAATGTACGCATGCCGCGGCTGACGGAAGCCCTCATCGTCCTGTGCGGCCAGGGACAGCAGTTCTCGGGAAGATACGAAAAGACCAAGCTTAAATTAATTACCAAACGGGAAAAGAAAAGCCGGCGCCAACTCCGTTACCTGTACGACGGCCTCGAACGACTCCTGCCCGTTTTGGTTGAAAACGGGATCACCCTGGCCCTGGAAAACCTGCCCACGTGGGAATCCCTCCCGACGGAATCGGAAATGGAGCATATGGCACGGGATTTCCAGACCCCGCATATCGGGTACTGGCACGATCTGGGACACGGTCAGATCCGGGAGAATCTCGGGCTGATCAATCACACCCGATGGCTCGAACGGCTCCAACCCGTTCTGAAGGGCATGCACCTGCACGACGTGGCGCCACCCGTACACGACCACTTGATGCCTCCCCGGGGAAAGATCGACTTTTCCCTCTTTCAATCATTTGCCCGCCTCGATATTATTCGCGTCATCGAGCCCACCCCGCATACTCCCCGCAAGGATATTGAGGAGGGGTTGAGCTTCTTGAAAGAAATATGGTCCGATACGGAAAACGCGTCGGACACAACAGCGGAAACCAACAAGGAAAAGTAAATGAAGGCATTAATCACCGGAATCACCGGACAGGACGGTTCCTATCTGGCTGACCTGCTCCTGGAAAAAGGATACCAGGTATACGGCATGGTGCGGCGATCCAGCACGGAGAACTTTGAACGTATTCATCATATCAAGGACCGGCTGGAACTCGTACAGGCCGATCTGCTGGATGAATTATCGCTCATTAAAATGCTGGAAGAAGTGCAGCCGGACGAAATCTATAACCTGGCCGCCATGTCCTTTGTGCCTACGTCCTGGAGCCAACCCGTATTGACCGGTGAATTCACGGCCATCGGGGTCTCGCGTTTGCTGGAAGCCATCCGGCATGTCTGCCTGAAAGCAAAATTCTATCAGGCCTCCAGCAGTGAAATGTACGGGAAAGTCCGGGAAGTACCGCAAACCGAATTGACCCCATTCCACCCGCGGAGCCCCTATGCCGTATCCAAGGTGTACGGACATTACATCACGGTGAATTACCGGGAAAGCTATGACCTGTTTGCCTCTTCGGGAATCCTGTTCAATCACGAAAGCCCGCGGAGAGGAAAAGAATTCGTCACCCGCAAAATCACCGACGGCGTGGCGCAAATCAAACTCGGCTTCAGCAAGGAACTTCGACTGGGCAACCTCGATGCGGAGCGTGACTGGGGATATGCGGGCGATTACGTCAAAGCCATGTGGCTGATGTTGCAACAGGAGGAACCGGATGATTTCGTGATCGCCTCGGGCCACAGTCATTCCGTGAAACAATTCCTGGAAGCGGCTTTTGCGTGCGTTGACCTGGACTGGCGGGAATATGTTGTTCAGGATCCGCGGTTCATGCGGCCCGCGGAAGTGGATCACCTGATCGGGGACGCGTCCAAGGCCCGGAACATCCTTGGCTGGAAACCCGAAGTCGGTTTTGAAGAGCTCGTCCGACGCATGGTCGAGGCCGACCTGGATCGATGGAAGGCCGGGAAAGGCTGATCCCATGCGCATACTGGTCACAGGTTCTTCGGGTTTTGTAGGTCGCTATGTCATCGATGAGCTCAAGGCGGCCGGACATGAACCGGTTCGTGCCGACAACCGGAAAGCGCAGGAACCGTCCGCCGAACCCGAATACGTCGGAGATCTCCGTGATCCCGCATTCAGCAAGGATATCATAACCCGGGAAAAGCCGGACGGCTGTATTCATCTGGCGGGTATAGCTTTTGTTCCCATGGGGTGGTCCGATCCCTCTCTCGTCTTCTCGGTCAACGTACAGGCCACCCTGAGCCTTCTGGAGGCTTTCCGGGAAATACGTCCCGATGCCCGCGTGCTGGTGGTTTCTTCCGCCGAGGTGTACGGACGGGAAATTCGCAAGGAGGTTTTGCACGAACAAGACGAATTGCGCCCTGAAAACCTCTATGCCGTCTCCAAAATGGCCGCCGACCTTTCAGCCCTGCTGTACGCACGACAATACGACATGTCCGTTATGACGGCCCGCCCGCAAAACCATATCGGACCGGGACAGTCCCGACGGTTTGTCACCACGGACTTCGCGCATCAACTCGCCGAAATCGCACAAGGCCGCCGTGAACCCCTCATGCGGGTCGGCAATCTCGAATCGGAACGGGATTTTCTGGATGTGCGGGATGTGGCCCGTGCCTATCGATTGTTGATGGAAAAGGGGAACGCCGGACACGCCTATAATATCGCTTCCGGACACACCGTCCCGATTCGCCACATCCTGGACCGGCTCATGTCCTGCGCGAATGTTCAGCCCCGCATTGAAGTGGACACCGGACGTTTCCGCCCAACGGATCGACAACCGCGCCTCTCCACCGACCGCATTCATGGCGATACCGGCTGGGAACCGCGCTTCTCCATCGAGGAAACCCTCAAGGAGATCTATGCCGCCGCATCGTCCGGATCGTGAATACACCCAGGATCCATAAACATGTGTTCACCCTGCTCCGAACCGCTATCGGGTTGGGGTTGTTGGCTTGGTTCTTCTCCCGGATTCCGTCCGGAGAGCTGACCGAAGTCATGACGCACAGCCTCGCCAAGTGTACGTGGTGGATGGCGGGAATCGTAATGACGTTCGGGGGCCTCCTCGTGGCCGCCCAGAGATGGCACGGCCTGATGAAAGCCCAGCAGATTGCCGTGAACCCGTTGCGCGTATTCAGCATTTTCTTTATCGGACAGTTCTTCAATGCCTTCATGCCCGGTGCCTGCGGCGGGGATATCGCCCGAGCTTATTATGTTAT
>SLKG01000160.1 GCA_007134735.1 Kiritimatiellia bacterium | reverse complement strand
TATTGTTACATTTATTCTCTTTCTGCCAGACTCCAGGAAAAATATCAGGCAAAATTTATTTTTAAACGTCTATAATTTTTAGTGTATATCTTCCAGATATATGTGCTGGCACTCTTTTTGCAAACTTGCTTTGGCGTCATCAGATTTTTTAGCAAAGCTTGTATTGATAGCAATATCTGTGCAATTACGCTGGAGGTTATCATGAATAATTACTCAGAAAAAGGCAGCGCGCTTGTTCTGACCATGTTGTTTATTCTATTGCTTTCGACAATGTGTTCAGCTTTATATTTATACGCCACAAGGCAGTCAGTGATGGCAGATGCGCAGTATACAACCGTCGCGTCCTCTTATGTGGCCGATGCAGGTCTGGAATACGGAAAATTCCTGGTCGGAACTCGCAGCGATTTGTTGAATACCTATGGTCAAAAACCGCAAGACAATATGGTCACTCGCGAGGATTATCCCGTTATTCTTCCGTTATCGCCGCCTTTCGGCCAGAAAAGCCGGAATGAGGCCGGTGAATTTATCTCAGACGGCAGACAGGGTATCGGACATTATTCAGTCAGAATTGACGGCGCATTTACCGGATTGCTGGATCTGGACATTCAAATGGAGCGAAATCCCGGATTTGACCTGAATGACCTGCGCTTCGGTGACTCTGCCAAACTCAACAAGATTCTTCCCGGCAAAGCGCTTCAGCTTCAGCTACGTCAGGGAACAGAGGTGATCAATTCCTTCAAGTATCATTATCTTCAGGAAAATTTTCTGGATGATATTATTCCCGGAACCATGACTCATCAGATTCGAATGTCCAACTATATTAATCCGTTTATGGGACATCCCTTGACTCTGGAATTAAACCGAACGGATATTCTGCCCGGTCATTACGTAGCATCACCGACTGATGACTTGGATGCCTGGGGGAATCCGCTGGTGCTGTTTCCCAATGACGAAAATGTCCGAAATGAATCCAGTCATATACCGGAATCGATATCGGATAATAACGCCAAGTTTTTTAATCCGGAGACCGGCAATCTGAATGCGGTTTATCTGATTCACCTGCATCTTTCGAATCCACCCTCTCAAAATGATGTCCAGCTTAAAGTTTTTTACAGCTTGTTTGGTATACCGTCTGAATTAACTCTGATCGCACCCGATGCATGGGATGGCACCAAAACATCGGCATATGCGTTGCTGGATTTTTCACCCGGCGAGCCGCAGTCAAACTGGCAACGGGACAACACACATGATTTGCACACAGACGGCGTGCCGGGATTAAATGACAACTCCATTATATTTGAGCTTTCAGGAAGTATTGAGCCGGACGGTGTTCATGTAACGGTATCTCGCGGCCGGTCTGAGATCATTGATGTCGGAATGCGTGCGCGAACTGAATCCATGCCTGAGGATTGCTGGTTTCCGGACTATCCGGACTGCACTGGTTCTGCTGCTTATCATCATGTCATGACATTGCCGATGACAACAGCAGCAGAAGAACATCCACATGTTTCAAAGGATATCCGATCGGAACTGATGCAACTGGAGCATATCAATCAATCAAGGGTACATGAGTTATATACCATTACATCAACCGGCAATGTTGGTAACGCAATGGAAACCCGCCGACTTCTGGCCACACCGGTCAGTTTCCTGGATTATACCCGTTTTGCTCAAAGCGTTCTGACAATTGGCCCGGGGGCCATGTTTGGTGGAAAAGTGTACAGTCAGTATCGAATCAATCTGCCCCCTTCGGGCAATGCCTGGTTTTATGATGACCTCATATCCAGCAGTACTATAATGAACCGGGAAAACGCCATATTTCCACTCAGCGGGAAACTATATCAGAATGTGCCGCTGATTGAAGTTCCTCAGAATCAGCGTATCGCCCAGCATTTCCATCAGAATTCAGCCAATGCATGGATTATAGGCACTACGCATTCCAATCAGCATTACGATATTTTTCTTGGGAATTATGAATATGTAAAAACGCAGGGGTCCGGTGAATTCTGGGGGTTTGATTTTTCAGGTGATTCGCCTGTGTATCGCAGACCGACTGCCAACATGCTGTTTTCGGATGCCTATTCGTATCGGGCTGGCTGGGTTCCCGGTAATCTTGGTCCACCGACCACAACATTACCTGAAGATTTTAATGGTTTGATTATTGTCAACGGTCATGCGCATGTCTGGGGCAAACTTCATGGTCGTTCGTTGACGATAGTGGCGCGTGGGGATATCTATATTGAACGTGAAATCCTTATGGGAACGACTGAATTGAATGCGGATTCGCCCTCAGGCGCGGTATCAACCGACCAGGGTCTTCCGGTGAATTTGGCATTGATTCCGTTCCGTCACGACGGGTTTGGGGGGTATGATGGCGAGATCATTCTAAGTGAATACTGCCCCCGAATTTTGAAAGTGGAAGCCGCTCTGATGCCGTTTGCCGGAACTCTTGTGACTGAAGATAATGATTTTTCGTCACCTACAGGATTTGCAGACGGTATTGATCATGACAATTCACACCAGTTTGCCACGGTTGAATGGGATCCGGATAATGAATGGTTTAACTGGATTTACTCCGATATACCCCCGTCCAGTTTTGACCTGAATGATGATGGTCGTCTTTCGGATGGCCGGGATTATGCGCCTGGTGAACTTCCGCGTCTTGAATTGGGTGAATGGAATGAGAAGCAGATTCGTGTGGAAGATTATGTCTGGTATTTCATGCTTGTTGGGTCCTGGGTCGATCGTTACAGCGGGGGTCCGGGGCACTTT
>SLKG01000165.1 GCA_007134735.1 Kiritimatiellia bacterium | reverse complement strand
TGGGACGACGCGGAGCTGGTGATGCGTGAGCCGGCGGCCGGCGAAGCGGTGGAATTTGATATTGATTTCAGACCCACCTCGGAAGGATTGAGCACGGCGTGGGTGTACATTACCAACAACGTGGAAGGCAAGACCCCGTACACGTTCGCCATCCAGGGAACGGGTGTCTGGGAGGATCCGGACATTCGTGTGCTCGGCACGAACCTGGCGCTGATCGACCATGAAGAGATGATCCCCTCGATTGAAAAGGGCACGGACTTCGACGAGGTCGATATCGGCACCGAGAAGACCCATAGGTTCACGATCACCAACGTGAACTGGTCCGCGCTGACGATTCATACCAATATCGCCGTGGGCGGCGACCATCCGGATGACTTCACCGTTTTGCGACAGCCCCGGACCGTGTTGAGCACCAATATCCTGGTGAATCCCAGCTTTGAAGACGGTACCGGGCAGGACGGTTCCCTGACGGCCGGGGGAGGCGCCAATGTGGAAGGCTGGACCTTCTGGGGCGCCGGTTGGTGGTCAACCAATATCGCCTATCACGGCACACTTTCGATCAAGCGCTACGGCGATGATATCGGCATGTACCAGGATTTCGAGGCCGCGCCGCACTCGGTATATCATTTCAGTCTGTGGGCATATGACAACACCTATGGCACGGAGGCGCTGGCGGATCGCCGGTTCGACATGAAGATCGAATGGTTCGACGGGGACCCGGATGACGGAGGAGCGCAAATCGGCGACACGATCATACTGGAATCCATGTTGCCGGGCGGTCCGCTGGATACCTGGATCGAGATGACCGGCGTGGCGACGGCGCCGGAAGACGCGTTGTACGGCCGTTTCCTGCTGACCATGGACGACGACGGGCCGTTTCCCTACGGGTCGGTGTATTACGATTGGGTCAAGGTCAGACCGCTGACCACGACGTTTGATGTCCGGTTTGAACCCCTGGACCAGGGTCTTCGGGAAGCGACGATCTTCATCACGAATAACGTGGCGGGCAAGAGCCCCTACACCTTTGCCCTTCAGGGCACGGGCACATGGGTGGAGCCGGATCTGCAGGCATCGAACCTCGTGTTGAACGCGCGAACCAAGAGCAGTCTCGATGTCGGCTGGGACAACGGTAGTGGGGCCGGCCGGATCGTCGTGGTGCGCGAGGGCGCGGAGGTGACCTGGACCCCGTCGTACGGCGTGCCGCCGTCCGGTGTGGATAGTCACTTCCCGGACGCGGATGATCAGGAAGACGGCAATCGCATTGTCTATGCGGGCGACGGATCCTCCGTGGAAGTCACCGGGCTGAACACGAACACGACCTATCATTTCCGTGTGTTCGAGTACAACGGTAGCGGGGATTGGATCAACTACAACATCAGCGTGGCCGAGGATAACCCGAACGACTTTACCACGGCCGACGACGAACCGGGCATCGGGCTCGGTCCGGAGGAATTGACGCCTTGGACGCGGGTGGGAACGGATCCGTCCAGCGAGAGTTTCGCCGTCACCAACATCGGCGGCGGGTTCCTGTCCTACGTGGTCAGTACAAACGCCGGTTGGCTGTCCGTATCGCCGGTCACCGGGACCAACCTGACCGCCGGTCTTTCCGAGACGCACACGGTGACCTACGACGTTACCGACATGGTTATCGGCGTGTACACCGCGACCATCACGGTGGCGAGCACCGGCGCGGGCGAGCATGCGGCAACCAACAGCCCGCAGACGATAGAAGTGGTTCTGACCATCGATCCGACGATGGAGCCGGCGGTCATCACGCACGAAATCACCGAGATCATGACCTACACCGCCCGGGGCGGGGGCGAAGTGACGCATGAAGGCGACGCCGGCGGTTCGGTGTCCGAGCGCGGCGTGGTTTGGAATATCACCGGGTTGCCGACCACCAACGACTATCGGCATGCGGCCGATGCCGGCGGTCTCGGCGTATTCACCAACCTGTTGAGCAGTTTGACGCCGGGTCAATTCTATTACGTGCGCGCGTACGCCATCAACCAGCACGGCGTCGGCTACGGCAACGAGGTCGAATTCATGGCGGCCTGCTTCACCAACGTGCCCGTCATCCTGCACGCGACGGAGGTCGAGTGGGGCAGCTTCAGGGCGAACTGGGAGGCTCTCGAGGGCGCCACCAGTTACCGGTTGGACGTCAGCACAAACGAGTATTTCCTTGGCGGCCCCGATATCCAGGTGATTGAACCGGAAACGATGGGCACCACGGGCTCCTCCGGGGATCCCATCGCCACGCATGAGGCGAACGATCGCTTTGTCAATACCAACCTGACCATGAGCGGCACGGGCGAGATGAGCACGAGCTTTTCCTCGCTCGGAAAGTATCCCGGGGCGTCGGGCAGCTTCAACGTGCTTCTCGACAGCGAGGATGAATCATTCATGATGGCGGGTATTGATTCCGCCGGGCTGACCGATATGAGGCTGTACTTCGGTGTCCGAAAGAGTGCCGAAGGCGAAGACGGCAGTGCCCTGACCGTCGAGGGCAGTACCAACGGAACCGACTGGGTGTCGTTCGGGGCGGTTGTCCTGCCGACGGGCGGAGGAACCGCCGATTGGCATTATCATACCAACGATGTGCCGGGAAGCATGGCGGGCGAAAACCTGCGTATCCGGTTCGTCAACACCTCCGACACGACGTCCTTCCGCCTCGACGACGTGCTGCTCACGGCCGACGGGCCTTCGTACGTGCCGGGCTTTTCCAACCGCACGGTGGCGGGAACCAGCGAGGTTGTGACGGGACTCGATTCGGAAGTGACCTATTACTATCGGGTGCGCGCGTATGGCGCGGGCGATTGTTACAGCGATTATTCCGGAACCGAGTCGGCCACCACGGAAATCCAGATGGCCATTTGGGATGGCGGCGGCGGCGCGGACCGGAATTGGGACACGCCGGAAAACTGGGTCGGCGATGTTGTGCCGGACACGAATGCGGTTGTGATGTTCTATCAGGATATTCATACGGATCCGGGCATCAATCTCAACGGCGCCCAGACGGCCCGCGGCTTGTGGATTACCGAAAACGCGGATGTGAACCTGGTCTTCACGAACGGCACGTTGACGCTGGGAGACGCGGGTATCTACATTCATGCCGATTCCTCCGGAACACATATGTTCCAGTGCGATATCGTGCTTGCGGCGGATCAGGCCTGGAACAATGCGTCCGGTCAGAACCTGCTGGTGATCGGACAGGTATCGGGTCCGGGCGCACTGCAGAAACTGGGCGCGGGCCGGATTACGCTGCCCGTGGCCAACACGTTTACCGGACCCGTGACGGTCAGCGAAGGACCGCTCCGGATTCAACAGGCCAACGCGCTCGGTGAGCCCGGCGCGGGGGTGACGGTGGAGGCCGGCGGCGCGCTGGAACTGCATGGCGGCGGGCACGGAATTACGTTTGCGGCCGAGCCGTTGATCCTGAACGGTACGGGTGTGGGCGGGAATGGCGCCCTGCGCTTTATTCAGAATAACGTTACCTTCCCGGGTTCCATCACGCTCGAATCGGACGCGCGCATCAACGCGGACCTGAATAACCCGGCGATCAGCGGGTCCATATCCGCGGGCGCTCACACCTTGTATGCGGGGGTGCATAATGCGGAGCTTCTGATCAGCGGCGAGATTTCCGGTACCCGGACCACGGGCGACGGAGCGTTTGTGAAGGATGGAAGCGGCATCCTGATCCTGTCCGGCGAAAACTCCGGCCTGACAGGCGATTTCCGTATGAACGAGGGCGAACTTCGAGTTGCCGGCGCCCAGGCCATGGGCCATACGGGTCGATTGATCCTGGAAGACAACATATGGATCAAATCGGACAGCGATGTCGCCCGCACCATACAGCGGCCGGTGGAGATTGAAGGCGATATCTATACCGGCGAATCCTCCGGCCGTACGGGCTCGCTGACCTTTGACGGCACGGTGGATCTCGGCGGGGAGACCCGCATCATCACCGTGCGCCATCCGTTCCCGTATACGTCGCATACCCTCTTCTCCGGGGCGATGTCGAACGGCGGCCTGGTCAAGGAGGGCAACGGGTTGTTGATCCTGGAAGGGGAGAATGACTATGCGGACGGCACGAGGGTCAACCGGGGAATGTTGCAGGGAACCACAAGCGGCCTGCAGGGCGATATTGAGAACTTTGCGTCCCTGTCCCTCCATCAAAGCGATAGTGGTACGTTCACGGGTACGATCTACGGGCCGGGCACCGTGTTCAAGGACGGGCCGGGCACGGTGGAGATGGTCGGCACGCAACCCTACAGCGGGCATACCCGGGTTATTCGCGGAACGCTCATTGTCAACGGGGACTCCCCGAATTCCGCGCATACGGTATCGTCCGGGGCCACGCTGCTGGGAGACGGAAGTTTCAGCGACCTGACCGTGGACGGAACGGTGAGTCCCGGATCCGGACCGAATGTGATCGGCGAATTGAACGTCGCGGATGTATTTCTCGAGGCGGGCGGCCGATACCACTGGGACTTCGATAATGTGGAAGGAACGCCGGGCGTCAATTGGGATGTTATTGTCGCTTCGGGTCCGATTGACGTGAATGCGGTTTCGGGCGATCCGTTCACCGTCCGGGTCGTGGGGGATCCCGCGGGGTTTGATCCGGGCGAGCCGTATGAATGGGTTATTATCGACGCGCCGGCCGGAACGATTATCGACTTCTTGCCGGACCGTTTCGCCGTTGATTCATCGGGATTTGTCCCCGCGCCCAACGCGCCGAACTTTGCTGTGGTGGAAAAGGACGGCTCCCTGGTGCTGGAATACAATCTCGCCGGGATCCAGGTGCTCGGCACGAACCTGGCCTTGATCGAGCATATGGAAATGGTGCCGTCCCTCGAAAAAGGCACGGACTTCGGGCCGGCGGATATGAGCGAGACGGTCACCCGGACGTTCACGGTGACCAATACGGGCCTGGTTCCCCTGTTGCTCGAAGACGTGGTGATCACGGGCGTTGATGCGGAACATTTCGACGTAACCGAACAGGTTCCGTCCGTGCTGGGCATGGACGGCATGGCGACGTTCACCATTTCCTTCACGCCGCCGGATCTCGGGCCGCGCGAGGCGACCGTGATGATCACAAACAGCGCGCCGGGTCTTTCTCCGTACACCTTTGCGATACGGGCCGACGGCATCGTGTCTCCGCCCCGCAACGTGTTTGCCCGTCCGGACGGAAGCGAAATGGTGCGGCTGGAATGGACGAAGCATCCGGGCTATGACGTGATGATCGTCTATAACGCGACCAATCCGCCATCGACCCCCACCCAGGGTCTCCCCTACGTGGTCGGGGAAGAGATCGGCACGGACGGCAGCCGGGTGATCTATATCGGCAGCGGTTCCGAACTCGAGCATATCGTCCGGCCCGACGGCACGAACCATTACGCCTTCTATTCAATCGCCGATTTCGGCGATTATTATTCGCCGCCGGAAGAGGATTGGGCGTACACCCCGCCGTTCGAGGGGAACATCATCAAGGAACCCTTCGCGTACACCAACAGTGTGGCCCTGCACGGCCTCAACGGTTCCATTGGCTGGACCGGCGCATGGAGCACGGCTTCCGGGTCCGCGCCTATTCAAATCGGACATTACAGCCTGGATCCCGCCCAGGGATACATGCCGCCTTCCGGAAACAAGGCGATTATTGATCTGGACGGCGGTCAATGGGCGGCATCCACGCGCTATTTCGGGGTGCCGAATACCGAAGACGATTTCTACATGGGATGGATCATGAATGTAGAGGCCCCGGGCGCCCACCGGTATGCCGGTATCCAGGTGCTCCAGGGAAGCGAACCGATGTTTATGGTCGGCCTGCCCGAAGGCCAAACGAACGTCGCGGTGCAGAGCACGGCCCTTGCCGGGTTCCCCATAGAGGCCGGTGATGTAACCATCGAACCGGGCGCCGACTACACATTCATCGTCAAGTATGTGCGCCAGCATAATCGGCTTTATATCCTGGCCTACACGTTGGAAGACGTGATCGAAACGGAGGAAGGAAACGAGCCGCACGTCAACAACTGGCACGCCATGATCGATCTGTCCAACGCGGCGGTGGATCAGTTTGACGGTATCCGGCTGGTGGCCGGAAGCACGGATGCCGGTCATGCCCCGGGCCTGGTGCAATGGGACGAAATACGCGTGGGTACGAGCTGGACGAACATTCTGGCCGAGGGACCGGCGCCGATCTGGACGGGCGCCCAGAACCGGAACTGGCTGAATCGGCATAACTGGGTCGGCAGTTGGAATCCGCGGGAGGTATTTGATCTGGTCATCATGTACCGTTCGTTGCTGAGCGGCAGTGAGATCCGGTACAACCCGGCGTCGCACCAGCAGCACAATTATAAGGGGATCCGGTTCCTGACCACCACACATGAGGATGTCAACATTGTTGGAAATGGCGCGCTGGGCCTGCACGAGGATGGCCTTGAGATTCTGCCCTCGCGCGGCACCCACTCCATGAACCACCTGCTGGTGATGCGAGACCATACGTGGACCAATGCGTCCACCAATGTATTCACTATTGTGGACGAACTGTTGGGAACCAACCACGTGACCAAGTCGGGTACGGGTCGGATCCATCTGGGCGGCGAGTCCGGCGGTTCCACGTTTTCCGGAAACATCACCGTGACGCAGGGTGTATTGAGTGTTGATCGCGCGGGATCGCTCGGCGCCACGAGCGGCCTTGTCACGGTGGGTCCCGACGGTGCCCTGGAAATCCGTTCGGGATCGCCCACAACGTACGCGGCGCAGCCCCTGATTCTGAACGGGTTCGGTTTCCATGACGAGGGCGCCCTGCGCAATATGGCCCGGAATAATGTTTGGACCGGGCCGATCACGCTGGACGCCGCGTCACGGATCCAGTCGTTGGCGGACACATTGACCATTACCGGCGGCCTGACCGGCAGTGCGCCCGGCCGCGACCTTTTCTTTGGCGGAGACGGAAACATCACGGTGGCGAGCCAGCCCATCGATGCCAATATCCGGCACGTCGTCAAGGACGGCGAGGGCACGTTCACCCTGTCCGTGTTGAGCGCGTATGCGGGGGATACCCGGATCAGCAACGGGGTCTTTTCGGTGACGGCCCCGAATGTCATGCCGTCCAATACGGCCGTGACGGTATCCGGCGGCGCGACATTCAACCTGGGCGGGAATGCCCAGGTGGTGGGATCGCTCGCGGGGGCCGGTTCGGTCACGCTGGGTAGCGGCACGCTGACCACCGGCGGCGACAACACGTCCACCGAGTTCAGCGGGGAAATCAGCGGAACCGGCGGATTAATCAAACAGGGATCGGGCGCGTTCACGCTGTCGGGCGTCAATCCATACAGTGGCCATACGCATGTGAACCAGGGCACGCTGATTGTCAGCGGATCCTCGGCGAACTCGGCCCACACCGTGTATTCCGGGGCCACCTTGATGGGCGCGGGCACGGTCGGTAACCTGTCGATTTACGGCACGGTGGATCCGGGCAACACGGTTGAAACCGCGGCCACATTGAATGCCGGAACGGTGGACCTGCAGGCCGGCGGCCGGATGGTCGTGGACATCACGGATGCCGCGGGCGTGGCCGGAACGGACTGGGACCTGCTCCAGGCGTCCGGCGCGATCAACGTGAACGACAGCGGCCTGTTCACGATTGAGCTGGTCGGCGATCCGGCGAACTTCAATACGGCGTCGAATTATTCCTGGACCGTAATGCGCGGGGCCACGGTCAACGGATACAGCGCGGAACGGTTCCAGCTGGATATATCCGGATTTGTTCCTGATCTCGAGGGCGGCGATTTTATTGTCATCCAGGAAGATACCGACATCGTGGTGTTCTTCACGACGACCGGCGTGATTCCCATCTGGGACGGCGGCAGCCTGGTGGACAGCCGCTGGAATACGCCGGAGAACTGGGAAGGCAACATCGTTCCCGGACCGAGCCAGATCGTGGAATTCTACAGCGGGATCGGTTCCGGCACGAACATCAACCTGTTCGGCAGCCGGACGGTGCGGGGCTTCCGCTTTAATGCGAATGCGGACACGTCCCTGCTGTTCTACAACACCGGAACCGGCGTGGCCGACCGGTTGACCATCAATACGGCCGGGCTGGCCGTGCACGAGGATGCCGAGGGAACACACATCTTCAATCACAGTATCGGTATCGGTGCGCCGCAGGTCTGGACGAATGCCTCGGCCCAGGATTTGACCGTTAACGGAATGCTGTCCGGGTCAAGCCTGAGCACGTTGAGAACGCGGGGTCCGGGCCGCATTACCTTTGCCGGGAACAACTTTGATTTCCGCGGCGGAATCTTCGTGGATGACGGTCTATTGCGTCTGCAGGGGAACACGAATGCAATGGGTTCGGCCGACATCAGCGTCGGCACCAACGCGACGCTGGAATTGAATGGCGTAGGTTTCGGATGGCGGCCGGTGGATCTCTACCTGTACGGCATGGGCGTGAATGACGAGGGCGCCGTACGCAACATCGCCAGCGGTCATAGTCGCTGGTACGGCGGGGTCATACTGGGCGCCGATTCGAAGATTTCCATCGATGCCGGGGAATTCAGCACCTACGGCGATCTGGCGGCAGGGGAACATACCCTTTATATTCAAAGTCCGGGTCCGTTCACCATGGCCGACGGCACCCTGACCGGCACCCGGACAACCGGTGACGGCGCGTTGCACAAGGCCGGCGAGGGCGTCATGGTATTGCGCGCCGATCCGGCGTTGTCCGGAGGCATCACGCTGGCCGAAGGGACCATGCGGTTGGCGCTCGATCTGGAGAATACGGGCGGATTCTTCCGCATGCTGGACGGGGTGACCCTGACGACTCTCGGTTCCGCGCCGCGGCAAGTGGCCAAGCCGCTGGAAATCGAAGGTGATGTGACCTTCGGCGCCCTTTCCACGCATACGGGCGCGCTGATATTCAACAACACCGTGAATCTCGGGGACGGGGACCGCACCCTGACGACCCTCCGGGAAGTGTTCATGCAGGGTACCATCGATAACGGCGGCCTGATCAAGGAAGGGGCGTCGTCCCTGTGGTTGACGGGCGCTAATACCTATACGGGCGACACGATCGTAAACGCGGGTATCCTGGGATACAACGGCACGAACGAGTTGACCGATGTCACGGTCAACAGCGCCGGGACTTTGTACGGAAGCGGCGCCGTGGGCGACCTGACCATCCACGGCTTGGTCAGCGCGGGCACGGGGCCGGATACGATCGGAACCCTGGGCGCCGGCGATGTTAACCTGGAAGCCGGTGGCCAACTCCGGGTGGAAATCAATTCCATGACCGGCGAAGCGGGTACGGATTGGGATCTGATCGACGCGTCCGGAAACATAGCCGTCCATGCGACCGGGGCAAGTCCGTTCACGGTCTCCCTGAGGGGCAATCCCCTGTTTGACCGCTCCAAGGGCTTTACCAATGTCATCGTATCCGGCGCGTCCGTGAGCGGGTTTGACGCCGATGCGTTTACCGTCGATATAGACGCGTTCACCTCGGATATCGGGTTCGGAACATTCGCCGTCGAGCAAATCGGCGATGACCTTGCGATCGTATTCTCGCCAGGACCGGGAACGGGTCCGTTGGTCGTGCTCTTGGATATCGACGAAATTACGCCGTACGATGCGCGGGCCCTGGCTGAAGTCATTTCGGACGGCGGCCAGGACCTGCTGGTCCGCGGGATCGTCTGGAACACGACGGGCGATCCGACGATGGATGATTATATATTCACCAACGTGGTGGATACGGGGTATTACGAGGGATTCCTGGACGACCTCGTCCCGGGCCAGGGGTACTACGTCCGGGCCTATGCCGGAAACATCACGGCGACCAATTACAGCGCCGAAATGTATTTCACGGCCCTGTGCTTCACCAATGAGCCGAGCGGCCTGTATGCCAACCCGACCAACTACCTGACCTTCACGGCGCACTGGATCGGGGTGTACAAGGCGACGGCGTACGAATTGGATGTATACGAGGGCGGCTTTGTGCCCGGCGACATCATCGATGAAGGGTTTGATGACGGTGTTACCCCGCCCGAGGGTTGGTCCTTTACCGGCATCGACAGCGTCTATGTCGGCGAGGGTGATTTCGGGCGCGAATCTCCGGCCCTGCGATTCGACGGCACGGGCGATCAGATCGAAACCCCGGTATTGGCCGGAAGCCCGACGGGTATGTCGGTCTGGGTCAAGGGCCTTGGACATGCCGGGGACACCAATTCGTATCTGCAGGTCGAAGCACTGGCCGGCACGTGGAGCGAGGTCTACCGGATACAGCCGATACCGGAAGTCGGAACCAATATCCAGATTGCGTTGTCCGAGAATGTCACGCAATTGCGTTTCACCTACACGAAGATCCAGGGCAACCTGGCGCTGGATGACGTCATTATAAGCGGCATGGTGGACGATATTACGTATGTGTCCGGATACGAGGCCCGGTGGGTTGAGGACACGCATTCGGTTGTGACGGGATTGCTTCCGGGGGTGACCTACGGATATCGCGTCCGCGCGGTGAACGACTATTGCACCAGCGCGAACTCCGAGCCCGGTGAAGTGACCACGCACGCGGTGCCGCCGCCCTCCGCGGCCAGCGCGGTGGCCGATGGAAGTGAAATGGTCCGGCTGGCCTGGACGCAGGATCCCATTTATTCGGACGTCATCATCGTCCATAACGAGGGCGCTCCGCCCGCCGACCCGGTCCAGGGTGAAGCGTACGAAGTCGGCGATGCGTACGAGGGCGGCCGGGTGATCTTCAAGGGCGTGGGTACGCACCTGGAACACATCACGTATCCGGGTTCGACCCATTACTACACCTTCTATTCCCGCGACGGCGATGTCTACTCGCCCGGCGTGCCCGCCGACGCGACCCTGGACCTGTATGGGGATGTGATCGTGGAGCCGTTCTCCTATACCAACCTGCTTACCACCGCCGACCACGTGTTCGACGGCGGTCACGGCTGGACCAATGCGTGGAGCCTGCCGTTTGGCGGCCTGTGGACGATACAGACCAACTACATGGATGAAGCCGCGGACATCCCGTACCTGAAAGACATGCCGTTCTATCCAACCAACACCGGCAACCGGATCTTTACGGTGCTCGGGGATGGCGAAAGCGCCGCAATGGAACGGTCATTCCCGGCGTTTACCACCGGACAGGTGTACGCCGCCGCCATCATGGCGTATCAGGAACCGGGCGATCATATATTCGCGGGCCTGGAGCTTCTTGACGGCGGCACGCCGGTCGCGTTTGTCGGCAAGGATGTAGGCACCAATGTGTTGACCCTGAATCCGGAGGGGCTCGCGCCCGCATTCTCGCCCGCCTCCTACGAGCTCAATGCCGTGGAAGACCATATCGAAAATGCCTACGTGATCCTCGTTCGATACAATTTTGAAACGGAAACCCTCTACGCGTTGGCGTATGGCGGTTCCGACATCGTCCCCGAGGTCGAGCCGGTATGGGATATCATCATGTCCGCGCCGGGTATCGGCCGGGTGGACGGAGTGCGCATCATGGGCGGATCCGACGACCCCGGAGAAACGATCGGCACGCTGTGGTTTGATGAAGTCCGTGTGGCGCCGCATTGGCATGAACTGCTGGATGTCGTCACGCCGGAGAATCCGGACGCCGTATCGGCGGTGCCGGACGGCAACGAGATGGTGCGTCTGTCCTGGCTCCCGGACGTGACGTTCAGCACGGTGATGATTCTGCACAGCACATCGCCGTTCACGACCAATCCGGTTCAGGGCATCGAATATAACGTGGGTGACACCTACCTCCTGGACGGCGCCCGCGTCATTTACAAGGGCGAGGCCACGAATCTTGAGCATATCGTGCCGCATGGATCTCATAATTATTACCGGCTGTATTCCGTCAACGATAAGTACTATTCCTCCGGCGTGAGCGTTGATGCGGAGGTCGGCCTGTATCGACCCGGCGAGATCGTGGAGCCGTTTTCCTACACGAACGCTGTACCGCTTCCGGGTTTGGACGGCGGACACGGCTGGGACGGCGGTTGGCATTCGGAGGACGGCGTATGGACGGTGGTCACCAACGGCGGCATTCCGATCTTCCCGGATATGCCGAATTATCCGCCGCAGGCGGGCAATCGGTTGATCCTGCACGATCCCGGAACGAACGCCGGAAGTCACATTGAGCGGGATCTACCCGTCATGGACTTCGGCCGGGTCTATGTCGCCTTCAAGGTGGGTTATCAGTACGGCGGCGAAGACCGGTATGTAGGGTTGTCGCTCCTGTCGGACGGCGAGGAGCGTGCCTTCATCGGCATTCCGGGAGTGGCCACCAACACGCTGGGAATCGACCACTACGGCGAGTCTGTGCTGCACACCGAATTCGAAATGCATCCGTACGACGGGGAAGGCGGCGATCCGGACCATATGTACCTGGTTGTGGGGCGCTACAGTTTCACCACGCGGGCGCTGGACATCAAGGGATTCTACCGCACCGACAGCATTCCGCTTACGGAGCCGACCACCTGGGACGGTCGGGCCTTCCTGCCCGAAGGCCGGTTGGATGCCCTCGACGGCATCAGGCTGGTAGCCGGCGTTTCCGAAACAGCCGATCCGGTCGCCACCATCGGCGATGTGTATGTGGATGAAATCCGCATGGCGCGCACCTGGCACGAGTTGTTGAATCTCGAGGCGGAACCCATTTGGAACGGCTACGGCGCCGACGCCAACTGGGACACGTTCCTGAACTGGAAGGGCAATATGGTTCCGGAACCCGAGGACATCGTCATATTCTACGACAGCCTCTATTCCGGGGCCGAGATCAACCTGAACGGCGACCGTACGGTGGAGGGATTGCGGATCAATGAAAATGCGCACGCGGACCTCACGTTTGTGAACGATACGCTGACCATCAACGCGGGCGGTCTGGCCATCGACGCCGGCGCCTCCGGCGCGCATACCATCGCCGCCGATGTCGAATTGGGCGAAAACCAGGTCTGGAGCAATGCCTCCGCCCGGACGTTCACCGTATCTGGCGCGGTTTCCGGAACCGGCACGTTGACCACGGACGGGTCGGGGACCATCGTCCTTTCCGGCGTGAATCCCTATACCGGGGACACCGTGGTAAGCGGCGGTACACTGAACATCAGCGGATCCGCGGAAGATTCCGACTTCACGGTCGAGCCGGACGGCCGGCTCCTGGGCACCGGCCCGATCGGCGATCTCGTGATCGAAGGCGCGGTAAGCCCGGGTAACGCGGACGCCACCGTCGGAGAGTTGGAAGTGGCCGCACTGGATCTGGAAGCCGGCGGTACGTATGTATGGGATATCGACGAAATCACGGGAGTGCCGGGTGTGGACTGGGACCTGATTTCGGTGGACGGCGGAAGCGGAAGTGTGGACGTCAACGCCACCGAAGGCAGTCCCTTCACGATCCAAATACAAGGCGATCCGCCCGGATTCGACCGCCATGCAACCTACACGTGGACTATTGTGGAAGCGGATAGTGTGACCGGTTTTGATCCGGACGCCTTCTTCGTTGATTCGCTCGGGTTCACGGCCTTCTTTGAGGGGCTCTGGAGCGTCGAAGAGGATGCGGGCAACCTGGTGCTTCGATACGAGCCCCAGCATCCGGATATCCTCGTGCTGGGCACAAACCTGGCGGTCATTGCCATCGGGGATACAGACCCGACTCCGGAGGACGGCACCGACTTTGGCGTGGTGGGAATCGGCGATTCCTTGGCGCATACCTTTACCATCACCAATACCGGGCTGGCCGCGCTTGTTCTGGAGCATATTACCATCGGCGGGGATCATCCCGGCGATTTCATAGTGTCGGTCCAGCCGGAGAGAACCTCGGCCAATCTGCTTCTGAATCCCACGTTCGTGGACGGATGGCAGAACGATTTCGATCACTGGACGCGATGGGGCGTTGGCGTGGGGTGGGAGCTTTGGGGTGCAACGTATGATAGATACATAATTCCTCCGCGAGCGGCCATGATGAAAGGTTGGCTGACCGGCGGCGGCATCTATCAGGATTACGAAAGCGATGCCGTGGGTGTCCAATATGAGTTCTCGATTTGGGGGAATAAAGCCCCGATGTGGGATTTTGATAATTACTCCGATGTCCGGGTGTTTATGGAATTCCTGGATGAAGACGACCGGGTGCTCAAGCAGTACGCCTTGACGAAGGCGGATCTGCAGGCGATGCCGAGTGATGAGTGGATCCAGTTCGCCCTTACGGGTATTTCTCCGCAGGGGACGGAAGTGGTCCGTGTCGGCATGTCCTTCAGCGACGCGGCGTTCGGCTCGGAAGGTGATTTTGTCTGGGACGATGCCAGCCTGATATCCCGGCATCCCGGTCCCGGCGAAACCGTCACGTTTGACGTGCAGTTCTCGCCGCTCATGGAAGGGGAGCGGACGGCCATGGTATACGTGTCGAACAACGTGACCGGCAAGAACCCCTATGATTTCATGGTCCGGGGTTCGGGCGCCGCGGCCGATATCGATGTGCTGGGCACGAACCTGGCCTTGATCGCGCACGAAGAGATGGAAACGTCGATCGAAAAAGGCACGGACTTCGGCCTGGTGGGTGTCGGCGATGCCCTGACGCATACCTTTACCATTACCAATACCGGCGTTGGACATCTGGTGCTGTCCGGGTTCGGCATCGGCGGGGATCATCCCGGCGATTTCTCGATTTCCGATCATCCGCCTTTCTTCACGGATAACCTGTTGCTCAATCCGGGATTTGAGGAGGCGGGAGAAGAGTCGTGGATTCCGGAAGACTGGATTCGATGGGACGGTCTTACTCGGGAGGATTGGGCGAATCGCAGCGGTTCCTGGGGGGCGATGATGCAGGGGTGGACCACGGGCGGCGGCATGTTCCAGGATTATGAAAGCACCACGGTAGGCGTGGAATACGAGTTTTCGATCTACGGCAATCCGACGTCCGACTGGTCATTCGATCATTATGGCGAGGTCCGGATCTTCCTCCAGTTCCGGGACGAAGAGGACGAGTTGATCGAGGAATTCGCACTGGACGAAGAGGACTTTACCGGTGGTACGGATCAATGGACACAATACACGATTCGCGGTGTCGCCCCGGTGGGAACCACCGTGGTTCGTGTCGGCATGGAATTCGGCGATGCCGCCGAAGCGGGCAGTGGCGCATTCCGTTGGGACGACGCCAGCCTGGTCCGGCCGCAGACCTATGGTCCGACCGAAACGACTACGTTCGATGTCCGGTTTGAGCCGACGGCAGGCGGTGTCCGCGAGGCCCTCATTTATATTACCAACAACGTGCATGAAAAGACGCCGTACTTCTTCGCTGTTGAGGGATTGGGCGCCGCACCCGATATTGACGTGCTGGGTACAAACCTCCAGGTCATCGCGGATGGTGAAGATGTCCCGTCGATTCCGAAAGGCACGGACTTTGGCGAGGTGAATTACGGCGCCGGCCTGGTCCACACGTTTACGATCACCAATTCCGGCGGCGCCGGCCTGTTGCGGTTCGGGGATGTGATCATCGGCGGCGCGCATCCGGAGGATTTCACGGTTACCGAGCAACCCGACGCCGCTTCCGCGAACCTGTTGGATAATCCGGGATTTGAGGATCTCAACGGACCCTTTGAGCATTGGACCACCGACGACGGACAGGCCGGATATGAGGGTTGGGCGGACAGCCGGACGGGCGACAATGCCTTGATCTTCCGGGGGTGGGGTTCGCCGGGCGGCGGCAGCGCCAACCAGCAAATCTCGAGCGGGGCCGAACATGCGCAGTACACCTTCAGCGTCTGGGCCTTTATCGCCGATAACTGGGCGCAGGGTCAATTTGATGTGGAAATCGGCATCGAATTTCTGGATGGCGCGGAAAGCGTGATCGACAGCGTTTCCTTCGATGACCTGGATTATGGCTCCCGCGATACATGGACGCAGTATTCGGTATCCGGAACATCCCCGGAAGACGTGGCCCATGTCCGTGTCTATATGCAGTATTCGGGAGCGCACGACGACGGCATGCTCCTATGGGACGATGCGGAGTTGGTGCGCCGGGAGATGCCGGTGGGAGAAACCTCCACCTTCGATATCCGGTTCCGTCCGGTTACGGAACCCGGTGTGCGGGAAGCCACAGTGTATATTACCAATAACGTGCCGGAGAAGAACCCGTACACCTTCACCATCCAGGGCGAAGGGGTATGGCCTGAACCGGATATACTCGTACTGGGCACGAACCTGGCGGAGATTGCGGATGGCGAGACGGAAACCTCGCTCGAAAAAGGTACGGACTTCAATGAGGCGGACTACGGCACGGTCCATACCTTCACCATCACCAATATCGGGTCCGCGTCCATGGTGCTCGAGACCATCACCATCGGCGGCGCGCACCCGGACGATTTCGTCATCAGTGCCCAGCCGGACACCGCTTCCGCGAACCTGTTGGATAATCCGGGATTTGAGGATTTGGATTCCGGGGATCCGGTCTTCGAGGACTGGGCCAATTATGGCGGCGCGGGGCATGAGGGTTGGGCGGGAGCACGGACGGGTGACAATGCCTTGATCTTCCGGGGCTGGGAAGACGGCGGCGGTGCTTACCAGGATTACGCGGCCACGACAGCCGGGGCGGAATACACGTTCGGAGCGTACGGCTGGATCGCCAATAACTGGACGACGAACGCGCTCGATGTCGAAATCGGGCTCGAGTTCCTCGATGACGAGTTTGATGTAATTACCGCGTTCTACAACGAAGATATGGACTATGGCACCCGCGAGGAGTGGACCTGGTATTCGGTCAGCGGCGTGGCGCCCGATGGCGTGGAGTATGTCCGGGTCCTTATGCGATACGAGGGATCATCGGGTGACGGCATGTTCCTCTGGGATGATGCGGAACTGACGGCGCGCGAGCCGGTGCCGGGCGGCACGGTAACGTTCGACGTCATGTTCACGCCGACCGAAGACGGTTTGCGTGAGGCGATCGTCTATATCACGAACAATGTTTCGGGCAAGAGTCCTTATACGTTTGCCCTCCACGGCCGCGGGGTTGGACCCGAAGCCATGGATTTGATCGTGAACGCGGGTGAGGACGTCACCGACGCGCAGGTCCGGACGGGTCAGTTCCCGATTGCCCTGGCGATCGAGCATGCGGGCGGCGTGGAGACGACGAATACGCTGGCGCCCTATTTCATCCCCAGGTTCGACATCTATAACAGCGTCGGCACGCTGATCGTGTCCAATTACCCATTCACGGCCTTTACCTATACCAACGACGGGACCCGGGTCGTAGCCGAAAGCCCGTACCATTCGGCCGTGGACATGGAAAATGTAACCTTGGGCATCTATACCATGCGTTGGAGCGCAGTCGCTTCAAACGGCATAGCCACGATTGGTTCCCCGTACGTGGCCGGCGAGTACCATGAGACGTTCGATAATTCGCCGCTTTCCGGGACGGCCTATGCGGATGGCAGTTTCACGGGTAACGACGGAATAGTGTGGCATTACCAGGAAGCCCGTGAAGAGGGCGATTATCCGATAGACGGCGCGGGCATGATTCTGCGGGCCAATAATCCGGCCCGTATTTATTCGGAAACACTGCCGGACGGGGTCGGCTATGTATCGGTACAGGTTCGAAAGGCCTTTACGGCGGCAGGCGCGCGCAAGGCGGAATTGCTTGTCAACGAAGAGGTCGTGGCCGAATCCCCGTCGTTCGGTAACTTCTCGGGAGCCGACGACACGGTATATACCCTGTATGCTGAGGTGAACCAACCCGGTGAGGTGGTCATCGAAGTCCGTGAAGCAAGCGGGGTCACCAGCTCGCGTCATCTCACGGTGGATAATATCCAATGGAGTAGTTATCCGGGCCATATCGCGACCTTCACGGTGATTGATGACGACACCGAGCCCCCGTTGCTCGGGGACGCCTCCGCCGTGAACCTGCTGGATAACCCGAGCTTTGAATACGGCACCGGGCAGGGAACAGCACTGGATGAACCGCCCGCAGACGTTGATCACTGGGCTCACTGGGCTGTAGGCTGGTGGGCCGCTGACCATGTGCATCACGGCGACTGGGAGATCAAACGCTGGAGCGCCGGACAGGGCATGTACCAGGACTTTGATACGTACCCGGGCCGGACATACAACTTCAGCTTGTGGGCGTTCGATAATGACGGCGAAGCGTTGAGCGAGGATGCGCATCTTGAACTGTGCGTGGAGTGGTTTGATGCGGGGTACGCCCCGATTGGTGGAGCCATCGTCATCGACTCGTTGTCCGGCGGTGGTCCGACGGACACGTGGATCGAATTGAGCGGATTGCAGTCGGCGCCGGACGATGCGCGATACGGCCGCTTCCTTATTCGGACCGTGGAAGACGGTCCGGGTCCCTGGAGCGGGGCCGTATACTATGACAATTCCTCGTTGATTCGCATGGATGCTTTGGATCAGGCGCCGTTGAGTGTGCGGATCGGCGATCGGTATGTCGTCGGAAGCGATGATACGACCAATGCCGTCTTCACGATCACCGACGGTGAACTGGCGTCCTTGGCCGGCGGCGTGGGCCTGCTTGAGAATCCGGGTTTTGAGACGGGAGAATGGGACGAGGCAGACTGGGATTACTTCGGTCCATCCACGGAGAAGTTTGATAATAACTGGTTCTATACCAGCCCCACGGTGATGGGATTCGCTCCTCATCACGGAGAATGGGCGGTGGGTCATACCGTCATGGATAACGATCGCACCGGCGACGAGGCCGATCTCTGGCGGGCCGTGTATCAGCAGGTAGCCGCCGAACCGGGCGAGGCCTATCACGCCAGCGTCTATCTGCGCGCCGAGGGAGTATGGAATTCCAGCGCATTCCTCGAAGTGAAATTCCTGGATGAATTCGGCGAGGTAATCATTCCGGAAGGGAAGACGGCGGAAGATCCGGAATACAAATCCGAAGAGGTGCACGCCAGCCAGGACTACACCCTGCTGGAAGTCCGGGACGCCGTGGCTCCGACCAACGCCGTCACCGTCCAGGTGGCCGGTGTGGTGTATGCGCCGGCGGGAGAAGGCCCCAACGAGCACTTTATTTTCGATGACATGAGCCTGCGGCGCGGTCCGACTCTGACGCTCTTCCTGAATGCGTACGACCCGATAAGCGGTCTCTCGCGCGGGACCGACCCTGAAAATCCCAATCTGTCGCACTTGTCCATCGGGACTTGGATCGAGCAGAATGTTGAAAACTATGCGCCGTACCTGAGTTCCGCGGATTCGACGGTTCCGACGGCCATCAGCGCATGGGAGTTTGGCGAGCCTCCTTCCGGCGCCCTGTTGCAGGCGATGTTTGATGCGGACAAGATTCCCATAACGGCCTCCTTCTCCGACGCGGACTTCGACCGGATCGACGACAACCTGTGGCTGGAGAATCAGCAGTTCGGCTATCTGCAACTTATTGACGACGACACCAATCCGCCCACCGTCGGCCCGAGGGGACTGACCGTGATGATCGGCGAAACCGTTATCCCGCCGATGCTGGACGATGCGGAATTGCTGGCGGGCTGGAATTTCAATGATCCGGAAGCGCGCTTGGAGGTCAGTCACGGGGACGGCACCTTGACCCATAACTTGACGGGTGAACCGGGATTCACCTTCACCGGCACGGACATCAACCTCGTGGAGGGAGACGAGGCCGGTAACGACATGGCCGTAAGCGGAACCGGCAACATTGGCAATTGGATTCAGTTCGAGATCGACAAGGCCGTTCAACAGGGCCTGATCATGAGCTTTGCGGGCCGGCGCTCGGCGGCGGGATATGACAACAATACGGTTTCGTATTCCGTCAATGGAGGAGACTTCGTGGTCTTTGACGACGAATGGGTTCCGCATACCGATTGGAGATATGAAGAATTTGATTTCAGCAATGAGGCGGATATCACGGAGGCCAATTCCGTCGTGATCCGCATTACCTTCGGAACAAACAACGTAACGGGCGGCGGCAACAACCGGTTTGACAACTTCCAGTTCAATGCGGGGGCTATTGTCTACGAAATCACGGATGCGCAGTTGGCCTCGGTATCCGAGACGAATATGCTGACCTTCAGCTTCAACGTCTACGATGAGGACAGCGGCCTCTTCCGCGGGACCGAGCCGTTGGGCGGCACCAATATGCACATCAATATTCCGGGCCTGGCGACCAACGACACGGAACGGTTCCGGGCCGACTTGAGCAGCTTGTACACGAGGGAACCCACATCCACGAGTGTCTGGGCCTTCGCAGAAATCGGTTATGAATGGCGGGGCGCGCTATATCACGACGGAACGGTATTGCGCGAGATCGAGCTGACGGCATCCGACCGGGACGTCGACCGGCCCGATGATAATCTCTGGTTGGAAGATTACCGGTTCGGTTACCTGCGCATTGTTGACGACGACCCGTATCCGCCGGTGGCGGGCCCGCTGACCATCCTGCATGAAGGAGAGGCCATCACGGCCATGGCGGGTGAAGTGGAACTGCTGGCCGGCTGGAACTTCAATCAAACCAATGTGGTGGTCAGTCATGGATCGGGCGAGATGACCTACGATCTGGAAGGAACCATCAACTGGCATGGCGGCAGTACGGTCAACGCGGTGGGGGATGATCCGGCCGGCGTCGCGTTCTCTCCGGAACATGCCGGCAACGTGGGCGGATACTTGCAGTTCGAAGTGAACATGAGCGCCCACGCGGATCTGGAAATGTCCTTTGCCGTGCGCCGAACCACGCAGGGATACGATCGCAACCAGGTCTCCTGGTCCGTGGATGGTGAAATCTTTACCGACTTCGGAGAGCCGTTCAACCCGACAACCAGCACCACCCTTGAAAGGAAGGAGTTCGATTTCAGTTCGGTACAGGAATTGAATGGCGCGCCCCGGGTCGTTATCCGCATCACGCTGGACGTAGACGAGGCCTCGGGCTCGGGCAATAATCGGTACGACAACGTCCAGTTCAACGCCCGGCGCACGGTGTATCAGATTACCGATGCGCAACTGGCCGCCGTATCGGCCATGTCGCCGATGGATTTCAGCTTCAACGTGTACGATCAGATCAGCGGCATCTATCGCGGCACGGAGTTCAACGGTTTGAATATGCATGTCACGATCCCCGGCGTGACCACCAACGATACCGAACGCTATCAGCCGCCCGCGATCAGCAGTGCGGATACGACGATCCCCACGTCCACGAGCGTGTGGCGGTTCATAGAGTTTGAATACGAGCACATCGGAGCCTTGTACGGCGATGGAACGAATTATGTGGATATCATGGCGACCCTGTCCGATATGGACGACGACCGCCCGGACGACAACATGTGGGTGAGCAACCACATCTTCGGGGTCATGCATGTCATTGACGACGACACCGAACCACCGTTCCTGGTCAATCGCGCGATGCCCGGAGCGAACCCGCGCTCGTTCTGGGTCCTGACCAACGGGGCGCCCCTGGATAGTTCGCGTCGCCTGAACCAAGGAACCGATACGCGATGGACGGTGACGGACGGGGAACTGGCCAATCCGGAGGAGCACGGCCTGCAGTTCATGTTCATTATGCAGGATGAAGGTTCGGGTATCAGCCGGTTCGGCGAGTGGGGCCGCGGCGTGGACAGCAATACCGTGATTAACTTCAGTGTCGGGGACCTGCCCGATCTTCTTTACGGGCCGGACTGGAACCTGGATCTCAGTGCCAGCAGTCTCAACGTGACCAATGCGGTGGTAACCAACGTGTGGACCTTTGCGGCGGGTCATTTCGGATTCCCGCCCAGCCAGCAAGTAGGCGATTTCTACGAAGCCGGCACGCAGCCCGTGAGAATCACGCTGGTGGACGATGACGATGACCGGCCGAACGATCAGGCCATCGAACAGCTTGTGCAGGCGGGTCTGTTGCGGGTGATTGATGACGATACGGATCCGCCGTTGATGGGACCGCTTACGCTCAACCACGCGGAAACACCGCACAACCTGTTTGTCATGAACTTCGATGCGTTCCATGGCTGGACGAACATCGCGAGCGCCACGTCGTACCTGACACGGACGAATAGGGTGGGCGACGATCTCTGGATCGGTGAGAACATGAACGTATCGGTCAGTCCCTCCCCGCCCCTGCCTCCTATTGGGCGTCGCATGAGCGGTTCACGCGCCGCGGGATTCCAGCTGGAGGAAGATCATGGACGGTTGCAGATGCCGGAACGCGAAAACCTGGGCGCCCTGTTCCTGTGGGCGAACTTGAGCGGAGCGGGATCCCGCAGCTTGGTGGTTGAGGGCACGACCAACGGTGTGGACTGGGCCTACAACTTCGGTACGAACGTCGTTGATATCACCGATGAGTTCATGCTGCTGACCTGGGACATCAACCATCCGGGCCCCATGGTGCTTCGTCTGCGACCGGGTGATGCGAACGATCGCACCATTTATTTCGATGATATAACCCTCATCGAGCGCGGCGGCTGGACGAATGTATCGGATCTTGATGTTTCCTTTGATAATGCCGTGGACGAGAGCGGGATTTATGCCTATCGGGCGTTGGTGGACACGATTCCCGACTTCCAGCGCGGATCCAACATCGCGCAGACCGGATTTGTCCCGTTGGCCACCAATCACGCTTCGGTTGTCGGCATAGCGGAAGGCATTGTCACCGGCTTCATCTATGCCGTGGACGCCGATATGGACCGTCCAAACGACCAGTTGCGCAACGCCGGAATTCCGTACATTGCCCGGATCGACCGCACCCCGCCGGCCCAGATCCAAGGGCTCCGGGCTTCCGATGACGGCTTGTTGGATGAGCAGGTGGTGCCCGGATTGGATCCGGCCAGCGAAATCTACCTGGAATGGGAACCCTTGGAAGACGGCGGCGGCACGGAAATCGCGGGATATGGGTATCACCCGTTGTCCCCGCACAGAAGCTACATGATATTCTATGCCGAGGAACGGGATCCGACCCTGGAAGACGATTTTATCTGGGTGGACCACGGATATGACAGCCTCGGGGACATTACGACGACCAATACCGTGATCTCGAACCTGGTCTTCGGAACAACGTATCACCTGGCCATAGCGGGCGTGGACGAGGCCGGCAATATCGGTCCGTTGTCCCATCCGCCGCAACAGGCCCATGTGCCGCGGTTCCACCTGACCCAGGGTGTTGCGCGGGCGACGGCCGAGGTCGAACTGTACTGGACGGCGTCACCGGGACGAGAATACGACCTGATCTCCGCCGATTCGTGGGGATTCCATTCGGGCGTCACGAACCTGTGGGAAATCGTGGGTTATGGGGTGACCAACATGCTGGGCGATACCCGGACGATTAATGTCGGCGATCTGCGCTTCTACCGGGCCGCTCAGAGTGAACGCTGGCGGAAAGAAAAAGATCCTCGCCTGGCAAGTGAAGAGGTATATGTGCGGAAGGACTACCGGCTGCATCCCGGCGAAAACTGGATACAGCTCCCCGGCATTCCCGATACCAATACGGTGGAATACATCTTCGGCACCGACCTGCCGGCGGGCGTCACCGCGGCGGGCGCCACTATCATCCGCTGGATGAACCGCGGCCCGGATCCGGTGGGCAAGACCAATGAGCTGTGGCTTGCGTACATGGGCTCAAGCAATGCGTGGTTGACCGCGACAGACCCGTACGAGCTGGCAAATGATTGGCTGGTTGACGTGAAGCAGGGCGTGGAAATTCTGATTCGTGGCCAGCAGGGAGATCCGCCGACCCTGTACACATTCATCGGCCGGGTGCCGACCAACAATTCGCCTAGAACCGTCAAGGGCGGTTCCTGGGGAGCAGGCGGTCAGGCCATGGGTGGCGTGGTGAACCTGGTATCGTATAACTTGCCGCATCCCATGCATCCGCGCGACCTGAACCTGGGAGAAGCGAAAACGGATCCGGAAAGTTTCGCAGGGTCGTGGGGCAACGTTTTCATGGGCGACTGGCTGATTGTATGGAACCGCCAGACACAGAGTGCGACGCCCTATGGATATAACCTGTCGACGGGGAGATGGGAGGACTTCGGTGGGTCGCCCGTGACGAGTAGGATATTGAGGCCGGGTGATGCGATAATGATCTTGCGCCGGATGGGGCGTGGAGACTTCCCGTGGTCTATTGAAGAATTTCCGTATGATAATCCGACCCGGTTCATACATCCCATGTAAAGGACGGGAGCAGACATCGGTTTCGCTTTAAGAGGGATTCCTGAGGCCATTTTCCCGTGCCATGCGGATGGAACCAGAATTGTGCTGACAAACCTCCCGGAGCGTTGCATCCTGTCGATATGCGGCCTGCCCGCCCGGTTTCCGGGCGGAGGGCGAAATCGGTGTACTGTGACAACTGGAGGACGGCATGGATAATCGCGTAACACAGCGTATTTTGTATTGTATCGGGTTACTGGTCCTCGCTCTTCCCGGAATCCGTACCATCAGTCATTCCGAATTCTGGACACACCTGGCATCGGGCCGCTGGATTGTTCAAAACGGCTTCGTCCCCCCGCGTACGGATCCCTTGACATGGGTCAAAGCCGACGCCGAATGGGTGAATCCCTCCTGGTTGTACGATCTGCTGGTCTACGGACTATGGCAGGCCGGAGGAGCGACGCTGGTGACGCTGACGCATGTGGTGGTTGTGCTTGCGGCATTCGGCCTGTTGATCCCGGTAGCCCGGCGATGGGCGGGTCCATTGGCCATCACCTATGCCCTGATCCTGAGCGCCTGGCTTCTGGCGCCCCGTTTCGAAGCGCGTCCCATGATCCTGGCGCTGTTTTTCCCCGCCCTGTTTGTCTTCATCCTGTCCGGCTATACGCGGACCGCGGTGCTGTTCCCGGTGCTTCTGGCCGCCCAGTTGTTCTGGACCAATATCCACGGGTCCTTTATCGCGGGGCCGTTTATCAGCCTGTTGTTTGTCGTACAGGCCTATGCCCGGGGAAAAGGCGGTTTGCTGGAATCCGCCACGCTGTCATCCGAACACAAGCTGTTACTCAATAAACTGGCGGCGCTGACCGGCGGACTGGTGCTGATTTCGGCGGTCAATCCGTACCTCCTGGGGCCTCACCTCGAAGCGTTTCGGGCGCTGGTCAATATCGTGGTCAGCGAATGGATATCCCCGTTCAGCGAACAGTTCCGTTCCCTGTTTGCCCGGCATATGGTTACGCTGGCCCTGATCATCGGGGCGGGCGGTCTGCTGGCGCAGAAACAGAAGTTACCCATTGCCCTCACGGTCCTTGCGGTCCTGTCGGCTTTTATGGTGGTCCGGTCCATGCCGGGGTATATTCACGCATTCACCCTGCTTGCGTTTCCTTTTTTCTGCCTGAGCATTGAGGCGGTCGGACGGTATCTTGCGAATATCTTCTTCAAGACGGACCGCGCGCAACAGACCGCGGGTACGGCGCTTGTGGGGGTGGCGGTTCTGCTTGCGGTGGTGTCGGCGGCCGGTGTCGTCAGCAATCGGTATTACACCGGCACGGGCAGTACGTCTTCCTTCGGCTGGGGCGCCGTGACCGGTCTGTACCCCGAGTCGGCGGCGCATATTATCGAACATCCGGATTTCCCGGAGCGGGCGATCAATCTGCCCATGGATGGAGGCTACCTGGCCTGGCGATTTCCCGAGCGTAAGATCTTTATGGATCAACGGATTCCATTGTATGGGCTTCGCCTCTATGGGGATCTCGCGGCCGGGCTGATGGGGGAACCCACTCGATGGAATGCCATCCTGAATGAATGGAATCCGGAAGCCGTAATTCTTAGCGGAGCCTGGCCGAATTCCGCTGAGGCCATACGGCATCTACGGCAGCAGGATCGCTGGGAAATGCTGTATTTTGATGGAACCACGGCCATTCTGCTTCTGAATATATCCGCGAACGCCGGTCTGTTGAGAAATAAGGCAATCTACCTGGAAGAGGGTCTCCAACAGATCGAGGAAGCACGCAAGGATTATCGCGCTCGCCTGGGCGGTTTTAGGCACCCCCCGATTCCGGCGCGGCTGATCGGGGCGGCGAATGTATTCTATTCCGTCCGCCAGTATCATGCCGCCGCGGTCATCTACGAACTCCTGACCCGTGGCGCGCCCCGCATGCTCACGCCGCCCGTTTATCTGGGCATCTGCCAGGCCCAAATGGGACGTCACGCCGAAGCGCTTCGTATACTTCCTCCCGCCGTGGAGGCCTTGCCCCCCGATTCCCGGTTGGCCGGACTCGGTCATCTGAATATCGGGATCAGTCTCGCTCACCAGGAGCAGTTCGAAGAAGCCCTGAATCATTTGAAACGGGCCGCCGATATTCACCCCGGGAATCCCATGATCTGGCTGTGGATGGGACGGATATACGGGGAACAGGGCCGGACTCAAGAAGCCCGGGCCGCTTTCGAGCGTGCGCGCGAAATCGATCCCTCCATCCGGCTACAGGAATAAGCCGGAAATATGCCTGTCCGAATGCTGAAAGGATGCGCGGTGGAGCCGGCCGGGCGGCGACATGGGACACGGTGTACTTTCCGCGTCAGAAATGGGTCGGTTCCCGTTCGATCATGATCCCGTGACCACCCGTGCCGACGAACTTCCCGTCACGCACAGCGAGGGCGCCGCGTACCGTCACGGTTTCAGCGCGGCCCCGGACAGGCCAACCCTCGAACGCGCTGTAGTCAATATTCATGCTGTGCGTGTCCCGGGAGATCACGCTTTCATGGTTGGGATCGAATACGACCAGGTCCGCGTCACTGCCCGGCTGGATGGTTCCCTTCCGCGGAAATAGCCCGAAGATCCGTGCCGCCTGGGTGGCGGCGCAATCCACGAATGTGTGCAGATCGATCCGGCCGTCCAGTACGCCGTGGGTATAAAGCAGTTTGACGCGGTCCTCCAGACACGGGAGCCCGTTTGGAATCCGGGTGAAATCGTCCCGGCCCCTGTCCTTTTGACCTTTGAAATCAAAGGGCGCATGATCCGACGCCACCGTATGGATAAAACGCTGGCGGAGACCGTTCCACAATATGTCCTGGTTCGCCTTGTGGCGTAACGGCGTGGACATCACATACTTGGCGCCTTCGAAATCGGGTAATTCGGCGTAGGTCTTGTCGAGCGTCAGATGTTGAATCAGCGCTTCCACATACGCGTGTACGCCGGCATATTTTGCGCGCATGGCCGCCCGCAGAGCTTCGCCGCAACTCAAATGCACCACATAGACGTGCGCGCCCGTGGCTTGGGCAAAGGTCATAAGGCGATGGGTTCCCTCGGCTTCCACGAACGGAGGTCGGCTGTGATAGTGCCATTCCGGGCCCGTCTTCCCTTCCGCAAGGAGTTTCTTCTGCAGTTCCACTACCAGGTCGGCATTTTCGCAGTGCGCGGTGACAATGACGCCCAGCTCCTTGGCCCGTCGCAGGGCATGATACAATTCCTCGTCCGATAAGGCGTAGGATCCCTTGTAGGCGAGATAGATCTTGAATGAGGGCAGACCCCGGTCTACTACGTCCCGGAGTTGACGTTCGATGGACTCGTCATACCGGGCCACCCCTATGTGAAAACTGTAATCACAGGCGCTGTTTCCTTCCGCCTTACCGCGCCATATGTCCAGGGCGTCCAGGGGTTCGTCTCCTCGTTCGGGACAACACATCTCGATCAATGTGGTGGTACCCCCCAGCAGGGCCGCCCGGCTCGCGGTGGCGTGCGTGTCCTTGGCGCAGAAATCCTTGAACGGAAGATGAATGTGCGTATGCGGGTCGATGAACCCGGGAAACACGTATTTCCCGACCGCGTCAATTACCGGGGTATCCGGCGGGACTTCAAGGTTCCGGCCGATACGCGTGATCGTTTCACGCTCGCAATAGATATCGGCCTTGTAACGGTCATCGGCGGTGACGATGTCCCCGTTCTTGATCAACAGGCTCATGACGGCCTACAGGCTGTGTTTCACGGCCAGGAAGAACTGGTTGCTGGGGTAATCCACGCTATCCTTCCGGATTTCCTCATACGTAAAGCCGGCATGCAGTTCCGTGTATAGATTCCAATAATAGCGCAGGCCGATCGTGACCGTATGGGTATCGGCATCGGACAAATGAACGGCGGTATACCGTTCTTTGAATGTGTAGAGCGGAAGTCGTTCGCCCCGGACAGGCGGTTGGAAATAAGCCTCCGGGGGTTCGGTCGGATTGCGTGTGTGCACGACCACGTCTCCGCGACGGTATTCATATCCCAACACAAAGAAGGCATCTTCGGTGAACTCCAGGTCGGCGGTTACGCCGATGGAATGACCTTCCACGTCAAACACCTTCTTCTCACTGGCAAACCGGTTGTCGTACGCATAGTGAAGGGCAATGTCCACGCGATCTTCAATGCGCGCCCGGATCTCTATTCGCGGTTCGATAAAAGCGCCGAAACGGCTGTCCTGATCGTAGAAGTCATACCCGAGCGCCAGGTCCAGCCGGAGAACGGGATCGGCGAGTCCATCTCCCAGGTGGTGCCGGAGTCCGCTCCCCAGAACCGGTGTTACACGATTCAACTTTCTGTATCGTTCGTGGATGGCGCCTTCCAGTTTCAGGGAGGTGCGCGTAAACGTATGTTCACCGACCTGGGCCTGCCGTTCCACGGAAAGGGCGGGTATGAATACCATGTCGCTTTTTTCACCCTCACCATCGGGGCTGCGACTGATATTATCGTCCCGAACGATCCGCAACGTGAGTTCGGGGGGGTCGAGGTCAAGGACGTACGCGTTGGCATTCGGTAAAGACAGCGGTCCGGCAAGGAGCACAAGAGCAAGCACGAGCATGGTGAAACGGGCTCGATTTTTCATAATCACAGGCCTCTATAATGAGTTACTGAATGTATCGCATGGAGAAGGTCTTCTTCCCGATCAATCTTCCTCGATTTCGCCATCCTGTTCAATCAGGCGGATCGTCCGGGGCTTCGCCACTTCACGCAACAATTTGTCGGATTCTTCGAGATGCGTGCGCAACGTGGACAGGGTCTGTTTGAATTCTTCCGCGGCGGCAACGGATTTGATTGTGCCGTCCACAACTTCTTGGATATGAAGCACTTCCTGGATTTCCTTTTCCAGCGTGGCGATCTTCTCGAGCTGGTCCGCCAGGCTCCGGTTTGCGGCTTCCAGCTTCGCGGCGTGGTCGGTGAGCAAACCGCTTAACTGGTCTTTCCAGCCTCCACCGGCGTTTTCGACGTCCTGGGCGTGTTGGGAAAGCGCGGTTTGTAACTGCCCGATGACCTCGCCGTAGCTATCCTTGATTTGGGCCGAGACGCCCTGCAGCGCGTTTTGCAGTTCCTGGACATGGCCGGAAAGCGCCGACTGCAGTTTCCCGGAAGCCGATTCCATGCCGCTGGAAATATTTTCTGTCGCCGTGGCAATGCTCCGGCCGGCCTGCTCCAACTGTTCCGCCGCCTTCTGTCCGGCCGATGCAAACCCTTCCTTCAAGGTGTTTCCGCTCTCCAGCAGCGCCTTTTGGATCTTTTCCGCTTCTTTAGCGTTCTTCTGCCCGGCGCTTTCGACGGCGCTTTTCAATGCGGCCGCAAGCTGGTCGGGTTCGGGGACATAATCCCGGAAGGCGTGATCGATCGCGTCGCCCAGCGCGTCCGCCACCTCACGGGCCGTCATGGCCGTGCCGGGGATTGTGCCGGGGATTCGTCCGAGAATGTGGGATTCGGCGTATGCTTCCGCGTGGTTGATCTGCGTGGTTCGGGCATAGAATGTCAGCCCCAGTACCACGAGCGCCCCCCATGTCAGAATGGGATTGGCCTGTTGCCAGATGCCGCCGAAGATCAAAATGAGCGACATGATGGTTCCCGTAGATATCTGGCGGCGCGCGCGGGTGCTCTGAAGCGCAGTCAGCGAGGCGAGATGAGCGGGATCCAGGCCATGGCTCCAGGCTTCTAACAGACTGCGTGCCCGGACCGTCCACTCACCAGAACCGGAGAGCGATTCAACATGGGTCCGGATCTCATCCCGGTTGCCCAGATCCAGGCTGGTGGGAACGGGATCCGAGAAGGAACCGAGAAACGTGCGGATAATTAAAATCCACTGAATCAGGAGATAAGCCCAGACGAAGCCGATCGCCACGGCCATCCATAGCGGTTCCACTTCAATAGCATGAAAATGCTCAATGGATAAATGCCCCAGAATCGCGCCGATCACCAGGATGATTAACAAATTCGGCCCGGAAAGCACCAGTCCTCGCTTGCCGCTCTTTTCTTTAGTCATTGGCAATCCTCCCGACTCTTGTAAACAGGTGAATTCTAATGCAACGGGGCTGTAAAAGTCAAAGGATACCTTTATTATTTCGTGCCGTCATGCTTTTTTTAGTGATTTTGCGGCGGGTCGATGTCAGGTTCTTTTGCGATCATGAAGGGGCGTTTTTTATGCCGCATGGGGTTATCCTTGCTTTTCCTCTGTTGTCCAACAATTGGAACAGGGGCACCGCCTTTTTTCCAATCCCTGGGCGGGAGTCTGGTATCCGTTCCGGGCGGTACCTTGGATATGGGCAGTCGCGAGGGCGGTCCCGAAGCGCCGACCCTCCGGGTTCAAATAGCCCCGTTCCGGATCGGTCGGTATCCCGTTACCGTGGCCGAATTTGTGCGATATTTGAACGATGCGCCGTCCGATCCGGAGTACCTGTCCCCACAAATCGAGCGCCGGGGCGGGCGATACCGCCCGGGGAGGGGACAACGACGGATGCCCGTGGCCTTTGTGAGCCGGGACGAGGCCATGGCCTACTGCGCCTGGCTCTCGAAACGGCGGGGCGCCACGGTCCGCCTGCCTACGGAAGCCGAATGGGAGTGGGCGGCCCGGGGCGGGATTCGGCGGGCCCGTTACCCTTGGGGTTGGGGCGACCCGAACGGGCGCGCCCGGTTTGATGCCGAAGGGCCGGGCCGCGTGGGTTCGTACCGGCCGAATGCGTACGGCCTGTACGATATGGCGGGCAATGTCTTCCAGTGGTGTGTGACGGATCACGAAACGCCGAGGCCCGACCGGCATCCCGCCCGCGGCGGAAGCTGGGCCGAGCGCGATCCGCGGTTTCTGCGCGTTTTCCATCGCACCTGGTTCCCGGCCGGCTACCGCAATGCGGATGTGGGATTTCGGATTGTGGTTGAGGAACGGTAAGCGGAAACGGGCACATTGCTGTTTCGTATCCTGTTTCTTTTCGGTTCACGATTACGGTGGACGATTATGTCTTTACTCGTAATCCGTAATCGTCGCCCGCTATCGTGTGCCGATGAGAAAAGAACAGAGAATACGAAGCGCAAGAAACGTGGTACGGGTTTCGAGCCCGTGAAGGGAAAAGCAATCTGAATGTCCAACAGCCAACAAGGAATGTCCAATGTCCAAATATGATCCTTGGTTATTCCTTGTTGGATATTGGATATTCCCCCCGAATAATCCACGAAAAGCCGA
>SLKG01000119.1 GCA_007134735.1 Kiritimatiellia bacterium | reverse complement strand
GGGCGGTGGAGGCGGAGGCGGCGGGGATACGGGTTCCGGTGCGGGCGCCGCCTGTGGCTCATCAAAAACGATATGATCCAGGCTCACGAAGGAAATCGTCTCGGGAGGCCGACGCCGAAACAACCGGTCCCGGACGGCGGAAGACAGGAAGAGTGCGGCTACTATGGCCAGATGCATGCCGGCGGTTAACGATAATATGCGTCTGAAACGTGGATTCACGCATCACCTGCCCGGTTCCGGGCGCGTGACCAACCCCATGCGCGCAATCCCGGCATCATGAAGGATCCGCATGATCTCAGCCACCCGTCCATACGAAATTTCCTCATCGGCCCGCACCAACACAATGACATTCGGATCCGCCCGGCCGAGTGTGCCCATCGCCTGTTCGAGTTCATCGCGGGTTACCGGATGATCGTCCAGATACAACGCGCCTTCAATATCCAGGCTGATCGTCCTCGTCATCTCCTCGTCCAGTTCCGCCGCCTCGCCGCGCGGCAGGTTCAGGGGAATCCCCTGCTCAATGAGAGGAAACGTGATGATAAACGTAATCAACAGGATAAAGGTGAGATCCATGAGCGGGGTCATGTTGATCTCGCTGATTTCACGAAGCGTGGACATGCTGGTGCGTTGCGGCATACTCGCTGATTCCCCTGCTCATTCAATACGCATGAAAGCGGTTCGAAGGGCCGCCGTGAATTCTTGAGAGAAATTATCCATTTGAACCTGGATCTCGCGAATGCGTTGCGTCAGCAGGTTGTATCCGATAGCGGATGGAAGCGCCACGAGCAGGCCGACCACGGTAGTCAACAACGCACCCGCGATACCGGGGGCTACCGCGGACAGCGTCGCCGCGCCCGCCACGGCCATACTCCCAAACGAGTCCATCACCCCCCAGACCGTGCCCAGCAATCCGAGAAAAGGACTGGCGCTGACGGCGGTCGCCAACACGCCCATCTGCCGTTCCAGCAGCAGGGATTCATCGGAGACATTGCGCTCGGTCACATGGCGAACGGTCTCCACCTGGTGATGCTTCAACTCCAGGTCCGAGGCGCTTAACTCGCCCACGAACAGATCGTCCGTGTCCACCCCGCCGGTTTCCAATTCCCCCCCGAGGGCGGCACAGCCCATTTCATAAACCCGATACAAAGGACTTTCTTCGAATGCCTGACGCTTCAAATACAATTTCACGGGATGATTCTGCCGGCGGTACGAATCCAGAAACCGGATGGAAGCATCTCGCGCACGCTTTAATTCAAGATATTTCGTAATCATGATGGTCCACGCGTAGATGGACCCGGCAAACAGAATCAGTATGATAATCTTGGCGGGAAGAATACTTTCACGAAAAGAAAACAAGACGTTGCCCAAGGGAAACGTCCCTGCACCCAATACATCAATCATAATCCGTCATCCTCGCATTTTCCCAATCATCTTACTCCAAACCCGCTACCCGTCAAATCCACCATCCGCTATCTGTTTACCCTCTTTATATGGAAAAGAAAAGCACGGAAACCCGCATAGGGGACAGGTACCTCAAACAAGAACCGGCCACCGCTTATCAGCGGCGGCTACGAAGACTCGGGGGGACAAGACTCGGGGGGACAGGTACCTGCTTAGGAACAAGCGAATAAAGGGCAAAGAAACGGGTAGCTGAACGGAATGGATAGGTGGGGCCGGCGCGGGAGGCAATATTATTAAGGGATGCTTCCATTCCCTCCCTTTTCGGATGAAATAGAAGAAGAACGAAGGACAGATCCCGGATCTAATTTTGAATAGCCGGCCAAATCGGCCTTCTCACCCGTTTGGAAGTTCCCGAAAAGCGCACAAGGCGCTACTTGGATCAGACGATACGGCTTTGACCGGCATTTTACGGTTGGGGCGGAGCAAACCTTTGGAAATCTGGACCGCCTCACGCAAGAATTGCTCTGAACCGATTACTAACCCGTCCACCCAGTAGCGCACCCGGCGGTCCAGGCGTGTCGAGAAACGATCTTTGGCCTCGCCCGCTTCCATATTCCGACCACAGACCTCCGCAAACGCATGCTTCAGCCCAATATAGATGTCCCGCATCGAAGAAAACCTATAGCGGTCCCGCAATACCGGCAAAAGCACCTCGCATACGTTCGCTTCAAATGGATGGCGGCCTCGCCCTGTCCACGCCCCATAACTGCCAAACCGGTATTGTGCCGGATCCGATACCAACCCCGCGCGATACGAATTCATTTCAATATACTTCCAACACCCCCACAACGCCTCCGCACCGCCCAAAAGCGTATTCTTGAACCGACCCGCCCACAACGGGCCCCGACGCGGGGTGCTCCGGGTCCGGTTATACCACATGGCAAACTGCTGCTGGAGCGCATGCATGAAACAGCTGATATCCCGCATCCGTTCCCCCAGCCTCGCACACCGTGGATCCGATACTTTCAGATCATGCCTTCCGTAATAGGCCCGATACCGCCGGACCACCTCCTTCGCCCTCGGAGCCTTGGGCGGGGCAAAGACCTCGAGGTGAAAGTGGTTGGACATGACCTGATAGGAAAGCACTTTCACGGTATAATATTTCTGCAATTTATGCAGCAGGCTGATGAACTTTTCTTTTTCGGCCCTCCCGAACGGATAGAAGTCGGGTTCCCCGGCCACCCGGTTATACAAGTGATAGAAGGCAGGCTTTCCTGTCGGCTTAAATCGGGCTTTTCGCATGTCTTTTCCTCCAAAGGTTGTGTTGTTACGCACCCTTAAAGAAACGAAGCCCGCCTATTTCCGGAATATTTGAAATT
>SLKG01000078.1 GCA_007134735.1 Kiritimatiellia bacterium | reverse complement strand
CCCTTTTCCGCCGCTCGCTGTTCCATCCGCGATCGATCCGGGCCCTCCCCCGCCACAACAAATCCCGCGTCCGGAATACGCTCAACAACCTGTGCCGCCGCCTCAATAAACGTCAGTCCGTCTTTCTCCGGATCCAATCGCGCCACCGTTCCGATCAGACGACCTTTCGGCAAGGGCTTGGCCGCCGGATTGATTTCCGCGGCGCCCCGGTCAAACTCATCGAGATCCACCATATTCGGAATCACCGGGATCCGGGTTTCCGGAATACCCGTCTCGATAACGCGGGAACGGATGGCTTCCGCGTTGACCACAACCGCGCAGGCCCTGCGATCAGCCTGCCGCATCGCAACCTGTTTCCAGCGGGGATAGATTTCACCGAGATCCCGGCGACTGGTGATCAAGCGCGCCGCGGTTCCCCGCACCGCTTGCGATCCGAAGATCGCCGCATCGGCGTCCCAGCCATGAACGATATCGAATTTCTCTTTACGGATAAATCGGCGCAAACGCCATATCTCGGCCAGCGTGTGCAGGGAGGCGAGGCGCTGAATATCCACAACGTGTACCGGACCGCAGGATGCTTCGATCGCATCAAGAAAATATCCTTCACGGCGGAATACGGCTACGCGCACGGTATACCCTTCTTCAGCCATGGACCTCGCCGCGCGCGCGCATTGCCCCTCGGTCCCGCCGCGAATCAGATTCCACACCACGTGCAGAACCGAGAGGGAGTGATTATCGGAGTGGGACATGCGCCTATTCTTCTTCCAATATTTCCCGCAGGTCGTCGCCGGAGCGCTCAACGGGACGTCGGGTGAACGGTCCGGCCCGGCCTATCCAGTATTGTGCATCGAATTCGCGTTTTGCATCCACCTCCGAAACGCCCATCTCCACTTGCGCATCAACGTACTCCTGCCTTCTCTCACTATGCTTTCTGGTTTGGTCATACCAGGATTCGCTCTCGGCTTGAGGCTCGGAACAGCCCACGAGAAACAAGCTGAGTGGAAATAGAATTATGAGCGCAAAGGACTTCATGACCTTAGGCAACACATATCGCCTTTCACAGTCAGATGCAATCGGGTTCCCCTGCTATTTCCGCCTCCCTCCCGGGAGGGAAGAACCCTGTGCTTCTTCTGCTCCTGGTCTCTTTCCCCTCCTGGGAGGGGTCCGGTCACCAAAGCGAGGCGCATGGTGACCGGGGGTGGGTTGCTCGTCAGCACCCGCAAGTCAACCTCACCATCTCTTCAAACCGCTTGCCAAGGCACGAAACGCGTACCGGTCGTGATTCCCCGTCACATTGAATCGGCGCAACAGAAGCGGATTGTCGGAAGCTGAATTCATTCCCTCAAGAGTCGTCACCGCCCCGATAAATCCGTGCCGGACCACTTCATCGGCGAGTTCTTGCGAAAAATGCTCTTTCTCCCCGTATGGATAAGAAAATACGGAAGGTGATAGCCCCGTCATTTCCCGAATGCGCTCCTTTGATTCGGCCATCTCTCTCGAGACCACCTCCATCGACTCATGGCCAAGCGATATATGCGAAACGGTATGGGCCCCGATCTCATGGCCCTGCGCGGTCAGGGCATTCACCTCATCCCAAGACATCATGGACCAGGAGGAGGTGTCGCGTGTCGCGTGTCGCGTGTCCGAGTCTGCGTCAAAAAACGGCTCAGCAGGAGCTTCGCCCTCCAGATCAATGAATAACCGTTGCTTTCTGATGGAGGGCGAGGCTCCCGCCGAGCCGGAATCCCCCCATCGTCTTTCTCTATGCTGCCCCGGTTGGGTGTCGAGTAAGAGCTGTCCGAGCGTATCGTTGCGCTCGGACGCGGACAGATTCTTCAATTTATTCTCCCAGGCCATGGCGACCGCTTTTCGATCCACCACATTGCTCAACGACTGCTTCGTCTCATCCGGCATACTGAATACTCTCTCCCTCAACGTCCCCCACCACGGTTCATGTGTTCCATCGATGAACCCGGTCGTCACGAAGAAAGTGGCGGGCAGTCCGTATTTAGCCAATAGGGGGGCGGCTTCCTTAAGATTGTTCGCGTATCCGTCGTCGAACGTGATGGCCGCGGTACCGTCCGGCAGGGTTTCCCCCGCATGGATCCGCCGAAGAATTTCCCCCAGGGGCATGACATGATAATGCCCCTTGAGCGTTCGCAGATGCGCCTCGAAGACCTCGGGACGTACGAAAAAGCCATCGAAATTGACTGCGTCTTCAATGTTGGAAGACACCCCATGGTAGGCAAATATTCGAAAATATCGCCGGGTACAATAGCGTGCGGCGGCAAACAGGCCGCTCGCGGCGGCCATGCGCAATCCCAGAGACTTGACACTGCTTTTCACTTCAATCTCCACTCTGTCTCAACCCACCCCTTTGTCCCCTCCGAGGAGGGGAGAACTGCGTGCTTTGCCGGCTCCTATTCTTCCTCCCCTCCCCTCCCGGGAGGGGTCCGGTCACCCAAGCAGGGCGCGTGGTGACCGGGGGTGGGTTGCTCGGCACCACCCACGGGCTCTTATCTCTTTCGGTACACGATGACGGCGACGAGAACGGATAACGATTAAAGTGACCAAGGACGATTCCCCGCGAATGCGGGGCGACCCGCTTACCGCCCCAGCTCCATTGCCCCCTCCCAACCCATCGGCGGCCTGAAATTCATCCGCATCTCGCTTTTCGCCAAGTCCCGCAAAGATATGTTCTGCCCGTTCACCGTCGCCGCCATCCATTCCGGAACCTCTTCGTCCCCCGTCTCGTCCGTTCTTCCTTCCGACACCCGACGCCCGACACCCGATACCTCCCCTATCGGCCACTTCCCCACCCTCAATCCCTCCCGCAACAGCGGAATCTTCCGATAATCGAATCCCATGAGTGTGGCCGTGAAGATATCGGCCCACAACGGATTATCACCGAAGACCAGTGTCCGGGCCTCAACTGGCGTCGCCTCAAGCGGACCTTCACCCTCTCCCGCCACGATACCATCCACCACCGTCAGGATTGTGCGTTGCGGCGTATCGGCCATCGTCCCATCGCGACGTCCGTACAACGCAATGCGCACCAGATCCAGTGTCATCCTCCAGCAGGTGTCGTTTCCATGCCATCCCCCGTCCCGGATCGGATTGACTCCCAGGGTTCTGATCAGACGCTCGTTCGCGCGATAGGCCAGCTTCAGCGCCTCGCGCAGAAGGGGATGCGGATTCCCATCAATCGCATTTTCCAGCCGGACACTGATGCCCTTGAGCCGGCTCCCATCCGGATACTCATCCCCGCCACGCGGAGCACCTCCGGCACGGTGATGCGCCAGGCACTGTTTGCGGCTGACCAGGCCCACAAAATTTTTCATACTGAGGGTTACCCCCACCTTGCAGTGGGTTTTCATCTTCGGGATACTGATGATGACATCGGCCTCCAAGGCCGAGGCGGCCACCGCGTAGCGATGGCGCGAAGGCCCGTGATAGCCGGCGGTATCCTCCGGCTGATAATTCGAGACCCGGAATCGATCGCTGTCTTGCTCAATGGGGGCAAGCAGACTGTCGGATCGCAAGTCAAGTGTAACGATTCCCGCCGGATCTCCGGGCGCTTCTTTCCATTCCCGTATATGGCCCCGTTCATCCCGCACCGCCTGTACCTGCCGAAAATCAACCAGCTCAATATCCAATCCCGTGCGTTTGCGAAAAACCTCGATGGTCTCCCGTATACCCGTAATCCGTGCGACCTCATCGAAATCGGTAATTTGCAGGGGGGAATCCCCGATAATCACCCGGCCCCGACCCTTCATCGCGGCGGCAACCCGTTCCAACACCTGTTCCATAACCCCGCACTGCGCAATCAGACAGCGCACATCCCCACCTTTCGGGTGCGCATCCAAAACCAGGTTCGGCTTGATCAGCACCGTTTGACCCGGCTGAACAGGCTCAACATCCGGCCAGATATCCGATACCGAAGGTTCGGACGATGTATCGAGAGCTCGTTGGATAACAATATGCATAATCCAGAAACTTTGGCCTGATCCGTGTTCCGACCTTCCTCCTGGCGGTCACGGCAGAGCGCCTATTGCGTTTCAGGTCAAATGGATGAAGGAGGTCACGGTCTCTTTGCCTGAATTCGATATATCTTCACGGTGGATCGAGGATATTCCACGGTGTCTTCCAGGAGAAAAGCAAGGTCTTGATCCTCCGACACCACGGCCTGCTCAACCTCCAGGCGCTGATAATCGATTCGAACCACTATCAGTCGGCGCCCGGCATCCCGGGCGTTCACCCGGGGCCGAAATTCCCTTACGTCGTAGACGCGATGTTTCAACCCGTGCTTATTGACATAAAAGATCAACGAGGAAGCCGATGGACTGCGGCAAACAATAATATCATCCTCGCGCAAATCCTCTTTCAAGGCCTCTACGATGGCCGGGGCATCGGATAGGAAATAGTCCGGCATCAATGTCCCGGATTCGGATCGATCAACTAGGCCATAGGCATTGACCACGGCGGCAAGGGAGAGTATCCCCATCAGGACCCGGCCGACACCGGGATGGCGATGCCATCGCGTCGATACGGCCTGCACTCCGCCCACGGCGCCCAGCAACCATAAGGCGTACACGTGGATTAAGGTTCGCTCATATGGAACATATCGAAACAGGGCCAGGGGTAGCAGCGTCCAAACAAGGGTCCACACCACCAGCAGAAATGCGGGGCACTTCCATTGCGTCAGGACAAAAACTATGAAGAACGCAATAAGCGCAAGCCGAACGAGGCCGTAACTTCCATACGCAAAGAAAGCCCCGGTCGCCGCCAGGCTGCCGGACAAGGCGGACGGCCATTCGGCGAAAGGGACAACCGTGGGCCGGTCCGTCAACATCGCCCGTTCCACCATCACCAGCGCCGGCGTGTAAAACAAGAGGACCGCCAACCCGGCCGGCACGCAGACCAGAAGGGCGCCCTTCAACAGGGCCCGGCCTTGTTCATCCCTGCGCTTCAGGCTCGACCACAAGATAAGGGAAAATGCGGCAAGAACCGGCATCAGCATCAGGGGAAGGGTGGCCATACCCACCAGGACCGACACCCCGCAGACAAACCACAACCGCGCACTCCGGCCGTCCCGCAACAATCCCGAAACGGACCAGAACAGGAACAGCATGCAGGCCACCATGAGCGAATAACCGCGACCGGTACTGCCGAACAAAATGAGCGGCCCGCCGGTTGCCAGGAGTGCGGCATAGACGCGGGCATACCGCCGGCGCTCATACAATTGCAAGGCCAATAGATATCCGCCCAGGATAACACCCAGTCCCGCCAGATAGGCCGGCACTCTTGAAGCCGGTTCGTTCAAGCCGAAAACGGATACGGAGGCTTTAACCGCCAACGTATGGAGTACATGATTGTTGGGCGCCGTCGTGTCCGCCCAGGCCACGGCAAACGGCCGCAGTGCGTAGGCATTTACGGTACGGGCTTCATCCGGATGCATGGGTTGATTCAGAAAGTACCCGGCCAGACCCAGGTACAACGCCGCAATACCATACAAGATGGGATCTCGCCGGATGCCGGTATGTAAGCGATCATGATGCCAGCTGGAAATCGTTTCCACGAATGCCTTCCGCTTCCACCACAGGACAAGACCCGCCAGCAACCATAGGATGCCGAGCAGACGCGCTCGGACCACCACCCGGGCGACATAGTCCGGGGACAGGAAGGCCGGATCCCCGGAATAGGAATGGGCCTGAATGAATTCCGCGATCGGACCATATTCCATCACGAAACCCGCGGCCATCGCCACGACCCCCGCCGCAACAGGAACCGCCACGGCGCACCCTATTACGACACGCGGCATATTTGCATTTCCGCTATTCGGCAAGAACAAATGTCTCCGGTTTGACGGGTGTGAAAAATTTCCTGTTCGACAATCGATACACCACGCGTGACCGGTACATCCTTATAATCTTTCTTGGAATATGGCCGGGACAGGCCAGCACGCATCGCAACAACGCATTTTTCAAGCCCGGCCCATGCCGTTTGTTCCCTGTTTCGAGGGAAGCGGGTTCTGTTTCCGCACCCCATTCCACGAGATAATCCGACTGGTAGATCGACAAGGATTCCGGAATCGGTGCGATCTTCTTCGCCAACACCAGCAAAAAGAGCGGATGCGTATTCACACAGCATACCCGCTCTCCCATCGCCGCCGGATCCCGAACCGCATACCACCGGGATCCGAACGCCCTTTGTTCGACCAGCATCAGGGAGCGGAGCTGAAAACCGTTCCGCCGGGAAAACAACCGGAAGAACAGCTCGGGGCTGAACTGGTAGAAACCGTGTCCGCACTCGTTGTTGGCCGGGGTCCAAAGACACATATGCCCCCCCCTGCGAAGTAACGCCATGCAGTTCCGAACGGCTACGGGAAAGTCATAAATATGCTCAAGGGTACCTCCGTCGAACAGGAAATCACAGGTGTCGTGCAACTCCGGAGGTAATGGGCTTCCGAGATCATACAAAAGCGTGGCGCCTTCAAACGGAGATTGATCCAGGCACCGGAGATTCACCGCCCCCAGATTGCGAAGAAACGCATCTGCCCACGGAGAACGGCCCCGGCTCGTCCCCTCCGCTTGATCGGGGGAATAGGGCCCCAATCGCGCGGCGTCCGCAAACAGCCATTGTCGCCCCAGCGTTATCGTGTCCGAAAATTCAACCCCGGCTTCCTTGGCCGCGATGAGAAATCGGGCTGAGTCATTTCCAATACCCATATCCATGCTCCCGTATGTCGATGAGTCCGTAATTATTTCACGAACACGCGCTCAAATGTTCGGGCGATGGTTCGCACCGCACGGGCCCCGTCCCACACCCCGATATGATTGGGCGGCCCCCACGGAGTGTTGTTCATATCCATGATATACAAGTCCTGTGTGTCGCGGTCGCGGGCAACGTCCAATTCCCCGTATTCCATTCCCATGACCCGACACACTTCGAGTATTTTCCCTTCTTCCTCGCGGGAAATCCAATCGCGCACCCGGCCCACCTTCACATAGGCATTCTCATTACTGAAACGCGTTCCGATCCGGCGGTACTTCAAGTACACAAACGGAATCACATCGCGGAATACCGGCACTCGGATATCCCGGATATATTCCCCTCCATCGACCACATTGTTGACGAGCCGTTGATATACTCTCGCCGGTTCCCGACGTTCGACAGGGCACTCGACAACCTGCCCGTCATGGCGCGCATTGGCATCCGATTTCATTACGCATGCGCCTTGGTAGCGGGTTGGATCCACCTCCAGTTCGTAGCCGAACACCTCGCTGAAGACCGCGGCCAACCGTTGCTTGCTGATATCGTTACACAACGCATTAATGACATGCGTCCCGGAATCGTCCACCGGAACCGCCGCTTCCCGCTTTCTCACGGTGACATCCTGCCAGGCCATCACCGCACAAGCCCGTTCTTTCGGGTTATTGGTCATTCGATACCCCAGAAAAAGACAGGCCTTGTATATAACGTATAGCCAATCGGGCTGATCCGGATAAAACACAACAGTGCGACCGCGGCACCGGTTTATCATGCGTCTTGCCAGGATAAACGGATGACCGGCGGCCATACCATACAACACGCATTTACGCGCTTTCGCCTTTAACCACGGCAAACCATATTTCCCATGTTTGATCATGGCCGTGTCCCGCCGGATGACTGTTTACATCCCGAACCAACACCGCCGCGGCCGGTAAGAACCGTTATGCTTTCCGCCACGACATCAAAGAATTTCTGCCGCGAGAAGTGTTTCTCCACCAACCGGCGGCCTTGCCGGGCCAGGCCCTCGCGCCTATCCGTATCTGTTAGAAGCCGGATACATCCCTCCACCATTTCTTGATCGGTCTCCGCCACCCATAAACTATCTCCATGTCGCAGCACATCCTCATAGCCGCGCTGTCCGAAACGGGTCACCACGCAGGTACGTCCATGCGCCAGCGATTCCAGCACCTTGATATTGGTTCCCCCGCCCCAGTAAACCGGCTCAATGGTAAATGCGCACGCCGCATATTCCTTATCCAAATCCTTCACGAAACCTAAAACCTCCACACCGGGATGCGCCCCCCATGAAACCGCCCGGCGGTTTTCTATCCCCGTTCCGCCAACCCGCAGCCTCCCTCCCGGAACCGCCTGCCGTATCTCCGGCCAGCAATGTCTCAAAAAATGGTCCATCCCTTCAACATTGGGCTTATGATAAAAGGAAGCGACGATCAAGACGGTTTGATTGAGCGCCGCCGGGCCCTCTCGACCACACCGCTCCTTGCCCCCCGGTATCTCAGGGTCTTCCGCCTCCCCGGCCGATGCCGCCGGCTGAACAGGTCCGTCGTTTTCCCACGGTACATTCGGCAATACACGAACCCGTGTCGGACCCGTTTCGCGCCGGTCCTCCTCTTTGGCCAACCATGCCAGATCACAGCACGCAAATGCCTTTTTCAGCGAACGCCGGGCCTGAACCAGGTGATAACGGGCCACGATGGATTCCAGGAGGCTGGATTGCGGAGACGACAGGCGTGATCGATATACATCGGTTGCCATATCATCAACATCCAGCGCATTCGGATGCAAGACGTCGCCTCCGGCCTGCTTGAACACACTCAGGGATCGCCCGACGAACAAGTCATACTTTCCGGTCCTCCAGATTTCCTCCACCTGCGCGGACAAGAAAGGATCCTGTTTATAGGACGCCTTAACCGACCCCGCATGCTGCGCCAACCGGTCCACGAAGGACGGATGCAGAGGCCGAATCAGACGCCAGAGCCCACGTTTTCCGGGCGGACATAACGGAGAACAGGCCTTGAGATTGTAGTCCCGTTCGAGGATGTCGATATGAGAATCCGGTAATTCCGACCGGCGGATCGCCAAAACCAGATCGACGGAACCGTGTTGCGCAAGCGCCCGGTAGATTAGGGCACTGCGCTGGTTCCCTCCGATGGTATGGGGATACGGAGGCGACTTCGTTACAAACAAAATACGCAACGGCTTGTTCATCACGGATCCCGCAAAAGATCACATACGATATCGTTCACGCGCGCCACCATGCCCTGACGCGTAAAGCGACCGGACTTTAGCCGGGCACGCCGGGCATATTCCAGCCGCTTATCCGGGTTTTCCAGCGCCCATATCAATGCCGACTTCATGCTCTCCGCATCTCCGTTACGAAACAGCACGGCCTCTTCATGATGTTCCAATACCTCGGGGATACCGGATGCATCGCTGGATACAATCGGCAGGCCGTACAACATCGACTCCGATATGACGAACGATTGCCCTCCCTCGTACCGGGTTGGGAAAAAAAACAGATCGGAACCGGCCATCCAGAACGGCACATCCTCCCGATGGCCGATCATGTGTACCCGCCCTTCCATCCCGGTCTCCCGAATCAACCCCGTAAGCGCTGGTCGTTGTTCCCCTTCTCCCACCCAAACGCAATGTACGTCCGGATACCGCTCCATGATTTCCGGCAGGATGACACAGGCCTCCCGGTATCCCTTCTGCTCCGAAAGACGGCCCACGGTCAAGAGGATCAGGGCATCGTTCCGAATTCCAAGTTGTGCGCGAAGCTGTTGCCGGATATCCGCCCGGGGCTTTCCCTCGAGATCGATATATCGCCGATCCTCCGCCACTCCGTTGTAAACGACTTCGACCTCATCCCGGGGCACACCGAAGGTCTGCGAGGCCAACTCCTGATTGTTCCTGGAAATGGTCAACAGACGAATATTTTGTTTAAAAGCCCAACGGTATATTCCCTTCTTGATTCCTCCGAACGGGAAAACGAAGGGAATCACGCCGAAACGTACGATGGTCGGAAGCCGGAGCATGGCGCAGGCAACGATAAGGGCAAGACTTCGATCGGGCCAGGCCAGATTCATGATCACCGCATCCGGCTCCCTTTTCCGAATAAAGCGGAGGGCGCGAACCACGCGACAAGGCGCCCTCCACAGGGCCATCGCACCGCCGTCCCGGACAGGCAGATGATCACAGGGCACTCCGTTCTTTTCGCAATCACGCACGAGGGAACGCGTACCGTCCGTCCATGGCAGTCCCATCCGCACCTCCCGGTTATGTGCCCGCAAACCGTCTGCCAGCGCCAGGCATACTTCCTCCGCGCCCCCGCGTTCTTCGGAAGTGGACAATATCAATAAACGAAGTGGGCGTTCTTCAGTCACGTAAACGGCTCAATATGAATTTTCGTTTTCCGGACGCGGTTGCGGGGATGGTCTCGACATATCGTATATCCAACTCGGAATCCGGGCCGGTCACCTCCTTGATCCCCTTCCGCCATTCGTCCACGGTCTCATCATCCTCGTGCCCGTCGGCAACGAGCAACAGGGTATAGCGCGTTCTCGACTCCTGAATGAACTGGAATTCCAGAACGCGGCGCGCACTATAAAGCAGGTGGGTAATGAACTCCCCGTGAATCATTCCGCCCGTCTGTGTCCGGATTGAATCGGCCTGGCGACCGCAAATGCGGGCCAGTCGCGTGGTGCGACATCCACAAGCGCAGGGTTCATCCGGCGCCCGGCAGGCCAGATCACCGGTATCGTAACGAATAAACGGCATGACCTTGTTTCTCAAATGCGTGATCCGTACACAACCAGGCTCCACCTGGGAATCCGGGCTGTCGATCTCAACAATACAATCCATCTCGTTAATGTGCAGGCCGTTCTGGCGCGAACACTCCGCGGCGATCGCTCCAAATTCACGATTCCCATAACGATCATAAACAGGTTGTCCGAATACGTCTTTCACGATCTCACGCGCGGCCGGCGTCAACATTTCCGCGGAACTGATAATGGACCGCAACGGGTAGTTCAGATCCGTATTCCGGTCACGCAGATACCGCGCATACCGCTCCATCGCCCCGGCATAGGCAATGATTACGTGCGGGCGGAACCTGCACAGATCCTGATGGAAAGCATCCATGCGCTCCACGCTCATATTGAACGTGTTATACCACCTTCTGTTTTCCAGCCACCAACGAACGGCGGAACGCACATTCTCCGTAACGCTCTTCACATCCCGGTCCGAACCCCACAACATGGCGATGCGATCGCCGTAACGCCATCCGGCCAGGCGGTCGGACCAGTACAGCGAAGACT
>SLKG01000022.1 GCA_007134735.1 Kiritimatiellia bacterium | reverse complement strand
GGCTCGGCGGGTATTCACATTGCGGACCACGGTAGCTTCCGGCGGTCGCAGCGCGACCGCCCTACCTTCCCGCGGCGTATTTGGATTGGTAGGGCGGGGACGCCGGACCCGCCGGAACATGGGTTGTTACAGGCCGGATTGAGACGTCCCGGCGGTCGCAGCGCGACCGCCCTACCTTTCCGCGGTGTATTTGGATTGGTAGGGCGGGGCCGCCGGACCCGCCGGAACATGGGTTGTTACAGACCGGATCGATTCGTCTCGGCGGTCGCATCCGCCCTGACCGCAAAATCGGATCAGGCCGTTGGATCGCTCCACGGGCAGGCCCTACCTTCCCGCACGCAAGTGCGAATGCACTCGTTCACCGTTCTCGCATGCCACGCCGGAGGCTCTGCGAGATCGGTAGACGATTAGGGCCGCACGCGGTAATCTTGCATCTTTGCGCTTCTTGTGCTCTTTTGCGGCTATTCCGGGCTACAGAACATGAAACAATTCACTAAAACCGATCGGAAAGAGGAATCCATACGCGATTTCATCGCCCGCACCCTGAATTGTTCCCGCAATGAAGCCAAACGTCTACTGGATGAGCGACGCGTCTTCGTGAACGGGCGACGGGTGTGGATGGCGCGGCATCGCCTGAAACAGGGCGATACAATCGAGATCCAGGACACTTCGACTTCTCCGCGAACGCTCACCACAAAACAGGTGCTGTACCAGGACGATCATTTCGTCATCCTGAACAAACCGCCGCGTCTGCTTTCCAACGGACCGGACAGCGCGGAATCGGAATTGCGCCGACTTCTGAATATCCCCGCTCTGCGGGCGGTTCATCGCCTGGACCGCGACACCTCCGGCTGTCTGCTATTCGCCACGAGCCGGGATGTCTTCGAACGCATGGTTCCCCTGTTCAAGGAAAGAGCGGTTGGAAAAGCGTACCGCGCACTGGTGTCCGGCCGCGTCTCCGGCGAGTCCGCCCGCATCGCGGCCCCCATTGACGGACAGCCTGCCTTGAGTCTTCTTCGTGTGCTGTCCTCCACGTCCAAGGCCAGTCATCTGGAGATCAAGATTGAAACGGGGCGAACGCACCAGGTCCGCAAACATCTCGCGGGGATCGGGCATCCGATCCTGGGCGATAAGCAGTACGCGACCGGGAAGGTCGACTCACAAGCCTTGCGGTCGGTTCCCCGCCAGATGCTGCACGCCCATTCCCTGTCCTTCCCCTGCCCTATGACCGGGGAAGTCATTCGGACCAAAGCCACCCTGCCGGAAGATTTCAGCAGGGTAATGAAGAGAATGAAGCTGAAGTGATGATCTGCAGAAGAATGGAAAGAAGAATGGACGAGTGGACTGCTCGACGTATGGACGGACCTTATCTTTGTCGTAAGCTTTGTCGCAATCTTTGTCCCCACACTTCGTCGGTTACGCTTCATCGCCCTGCTTACTCGACCGCTCGCGTGCTGTTCCGATTAAGCGGTTCGACGAAGTGTATCCGACGAAGTGTGGGGATGAAGTGTGACAATTGGGAGGGGCATATGAGTGATATATTGCTCGTGAAGTGTCCCGCCCGGCGATGGCGCCGGGCCTCCATTGTGAAGAAACAACGCGGAATATGGATCCGCAGCCAGTCCCCCTCCGGTGGAACGCCCTCGTCGCGCGTAATCGTCAACCGAAAGACAAGGATAAAGACGTCCGCCACCCGACACGCTCCTACACCACCCCGATCGCGTGCAGGAAGATGGCTAGAACGCCAATGGGGACGAGGTATTTGAGCAGATAGATCCAACCCCAATACAGTTTTCCGAGCCGGGTACCGGCCATGAACGCCTCATAACGCGCCTGATGGCCGACGCGCCAGGACACGAAGATCGCGATCCCCAATCCGCCAAGCGGCAACATCCAGCGGCTGGATAACTGATCGAACAGGTCGAACCAGGTTCTCCCGACCAGCGCCCGCATGCCCTCGTTAAAGAAGGTCTCACTCCCGCTCATGGCGGACGGGATTCCCAGGAGGATGATCAGGCCGCCCGTAAACAGGGTCGCTTTGCGGCGGGCCCATCCCCGTTCATCGATAAAATAGGCCGTCGCGACCTCCAGCAGGGATATCGCGCTGGTCAGCGCCGCGAACGTCAGCAGAATGAAGAAAATCGATGCCAGCATGCCTCCGGCGGGCATGCGCGCAAAAGCAATGGGCAAACTGACAAATACCAGGCCGGGTCCCGCCGTGGGAGCCATGCCGTAGGTAAAGGTAATCGGAAACAATACGAGGCACGCGATCAGCGCGATCAGGGTGTCAAACCCCGCGATGAGTATGGACGAGCCTACCGCATCGTCACGACGATGCAGGTAACTGCCGTAGGTGATCATCGCCCCCATCCCCACGCTCAACGTAAAGAAACTGTGGCCCAGTGCTTCCAGCACCCCGGCGGGCGTAAGGTTTTCCGCCCTGAAACTGAAGAGGAAAGTCACGGCATCGCCAAACCCATCCAGCACGAGAGCACTGCCCAGCATGATCAACAGCATGCCGAACATGAGCGGCATCAATATTTCCGCCCATCGCTCCACGCCCTTGTGTACGCCGGCGATCACGATGGCAACCGTGAGCCCCATGAACAGGATGTGCCAGAACGAGTTGATCCAGGGGTTGGCAGATAATTGGGAGAATACTTCGGGCAGGATTTCGGGATCGTACACGGAAAACGCCCCGGAGAACGACAGGTATGTATAATGCATGGCCCAACCGGCCACCACGCTGTAAAAAGAAAGGATGACGAAGGCGGACAGGACCCCAAGCCACCCCACCCCCAACCAGGCGCTGCGCGGGCGGGAAAGCGCGCGAAATGCGCCGACCG
>SLKG01000090.1 GCA_007134735.1 Kiritimatiellia bacterium | reverse complement strand
GAACAACCCACCCCGATCGCCTTCGGCGATCACCCCTCCCAGGAGGGGAAGAATACAGGAGCAGAAAAGGCACAAAGTTCTCCCCTCCTTGGAGGGGATAGAGGGGTGGGTGGAATCCGGCTAGTGTGTGCTGATAAACAACTCACCCCCGATCGCCTTCGAGACAAAGGAGCATCATGACCGGCAAATATCTTCATAAGAAAATTCGTCCCATTGACCCCGCCGCGGCGAGTACGACGAATGATCTCGTATCCGCGCTGTCGGGGTGTTCGTTCCAAGGGCGGGCGTTATCGTTTGCGTTGGATGTCTGGGAAGCCATGTGCCGGGACGATGAATGCTATCGCGTAATGAGTCTGGCCGGCGCCATGATTCCGGCGGGTATGGGACGGGCCATTATCCGGTTGATCGAACACAGGTTGGTGGATGCCGTCATTTGCACGGGCGCGACGCTGTCACACGATCTGTGCAATATTGTGGCCGCGGATGCGCAGGCGCACTATATCGGTCATGCCCGGGCGGACGATGTAGCCTTGCGCGAAGAGGAGATCAACCGTATCTACGACACGTATCTGCCGGAGGAGCATTTCGAACAAGCGGAGCGCGCGCTGATCGCCCTTTTGCCGGACCTGGAATTCGAATCGGACAGCGGCGGGGTATGCCTTTTGACGACAGCCTCATTTTGCGCGCAAATCGGGCGCCTGTTCAAAGGGCCGGGCATACTGACGGCCGCGGCGGAGCATGGGGTGACGATATTTGTTCCGGCGATTTCGGACAGCGAACTGGGGATGAATGTTGTGCTGGGCAATGAGAAGGGCGTGCTGGGAGAGGGAAGGCGCGTGGTGTTCGACACACTGGGGGATGTCTCGCGGTTTGCGGATTGCATTCTGAACGGTCCGGTCCGGGCGGGTCTGGTCACATTGGGCGGCGGGGTGCCGAGGAACTGGGCCCAGCAGGTGTATCCCTATCTCAACATGAAGAGCCGCGATCACAAGCCGATTGCTGACGGGTATCACTACGGGGTACGCATCACGACCGACCGGCCCGAGTTCGGGGGGTTGAGCGGCTGCACGATTTCCGAGTCCAAGAGTTGGGGTAAATACGAAAACGAGGCCGTGGAAGCCAGCGTGGTGTGCGATGCGACCATTGCCTTTCCCCTGCTTGTCAGTGCGTTGTTCGAGCGGCTGGGCCTTTCTTCCTGACCGCCGTTACGGCGCGCCGCGGCCACCGCGCACGAGGCGGACTACGCTCCGGGAATGAGAACGGGAGTGCCGCGACGGCCCTGGAAACGCAGGCTGTGGGTGTATCCGGCACGGCGAGCGAGGGCGACCGCCTCTTCAAAGTGCTGGCCGACCTGAACCGGACTGTGGGCGTCGGAGCCGAACGTGATCGGGATGTTGCGCGCATGCGCCATGGTTAGAACCGGCAGCGAGGGATAAGGTTCCTTCGGAAGGTGATTGATACCGGAAGTATTGATCTCGATGGCCATGCCGGCTTTCGCAATTCGATCCAGAATAGGCGGCATCAGCTCCTCCATCCATTCCGCCTGCGGAACTCCCCCGAATCGTTTGGGCAGGTCGAGATGTCCTACGACATCGTACAATCCGGTGTCCGCCAGCCGGCCGATCCGGTCGAGATAGATTGCCCAGTTCGTTCGGGGATCGGGATGGTTCCATAGGCCCTTGAGGGAGGGGGCGCGGCGCGGATTAAAGGAAGCGTAATGAACGGAACCGAGCACGACATCAAACTCCTGTTTCCGGAGGAAATCGTCCAGGTATTCCTCGCACCCCTCATGGTAATCCGCCTCGACGCCGAATAGAACGCGCAGGCCGGAATCGGCTTGTGCCTGGGCCACCCATTGCCGGTATTGGTCGAATTCTTCCAGCGCCATCCGATGTTCGGGATCGTAGGTGAACGGGGCAGGACAGTGGTCCGTACAGGCAAATTCCGCTATGCCGGCCGCTTCCGCCATGCGGACGTAATCGGCCGGCTCCCCGTCGGCATGTTTACACAGCCGGGTATGGCTGTGATAATCCGGGGGTAGCTCATACGTATGTTCGTTCATGGTCGGATGAACTTAGGCGGGGAAGGAAGTCATGTCAATAGGTGGGCGACGCGTAATCCGAAAATAAGGGTCTGCGTTCGCCAAGCTTTCGGTATACGAGATCGGCGACGAGAGCGGTGAACGATGGAGCACCCTCTACCTTGTCCCGCCCGCAGCCTGTGAAGCGAAAGCGAATCGTTATCCGTTATCGTCGCCGATCTCGTATGCCGAAATGAACGAGAAAGCGGGGGAGAAGGCATAGAGCCTGTTATACTCCATGGTGATGAAGCGGAATCAGTCGTAATGCCGCTCAAAATAGGTTCGGACCAGGTTCAGGACGATCCCGCCTCCGCTCTTCGCTGCGCTGCGAGCGGAGGCTGGGTCAGAAATGTCGTCTTGCGAATTCGCGGCCGGAGCCGGACTTCAGGTATTTCTCGAATGTGCGGGCTTTGGTTTTGGAGGAGAACCGGATGACGGTTTCGATTCGCCAAGGGCGAAGCTTCTTGGTGTGAGGAACATTCCCGTCATTGTGTTTTATCAGGCGATCGACGGGGTTTGTTGTACAACCGGTGTAGTGGCGACTGGGATCAATCTCACTTACAAGGATATATACGTAATGGAAGTTCATGGCCGGCATGCCAAGCCCTCCTGTCACGCCGGAGTCCGCGAAGGCGGAAGTCTCGCAGCGCGGATACTACCCGCCCGCCTTCGCAGTGTTTTTTCAGGCGATCGACGGGGTTTGTTGTACAACCGGTGTAGTGGCGACTGGGATCAATCTCACTTACAAGTATATATACGTAACAGAAG
>SLKG01000072.1 GCA_007134735.1 Kiritimatiellia bacterium | reverse complement strand
TCCGCTACGCCCCCCTCCGGCATGGTCAATACCAGGGGCGTCCCGGAACGACGAATCCGGAAATTTGTATGCAACGCCCCGGAAACGTCGCGCCGATCCTTGCCCGAGGCAAAGACCAGCAGAAATTCTCCCGGGGCCATGACCACATCGGGAAAGGTCCACATAAAGAGATCGTACCGATCATCCGCCAACCCCCACCCCCCCAGAGCCACGGATGTTGAGCCCGTATTATGCAACTCGATCCAGTCCGGGTAATCGCCATCCTCATCCGCCAGGGTTGACTCATTGGAGGCCATGATCTCATTGAGCACCACCCCGTGCGGGACCGTTTCCTCGTCCGCGCTAAATTCGAACAGATGGAACGGCCGCCTTCTGTGGATATTGGTCCAATACGTACCGATCATTTCCCAGGCCTGCCGGTCGTCGCGCGCAATCGGGTTGTCCAGCAGGTCGATCTCCGCAAGGCGGTCCCGGGCCGGATCGTCCTGCAGGCCGCCCCCGGCCATCAGCGCCGCCAGACTCGTCACATCGGCAATGCCGCACCGGCGCGCATTCAGTCGCCGCAGGGCGGTCAGCCCCTCCAGCACCCTGATCTCCTCCCCCACCGGCACATCGCGGAGCACCAAAACCTGCAATTGTCGGAGTTCCGCGAGGGGCTTGATCGAATGGATCTCGCGGTTTGAATGCAGATTCAGGTGGACCAATTCCGTCAGATGGGCCAGCGGCGAAATATCCGTTAGCCGATTGCCCCTCATATTGAGTACCCGGAGCGATGTGACCGATTCCAGCGGGGAAATATCCGCAATCCGATTGTCGCGCAGATCCAACTCCCGCAACCGGGGCAGACCCGCAAGGGGGTGGAGATTGAGAAGACGATTTCCGGAAAGATCCAGCTCCGCCAGATGACGCAGCCTGGCCAGCGGCGTCAGGTCTTGGATGCGGTTGTCCGCCAGGTTCAACACCGCCAGGCGCGGCAGGTTCTCCAAGCCGTCGAGCCGGCCAATATTCCGGCCCGCCGCGTTCAGATGCGTGATCTGCAGTAATTCCGTACGCTCGATGGGCCCTTCCCATCGGCCTACTTTTTCGCGAATGACCTGTTCCAGTTGCGGATCGGGAAATCTCGCGCCGCCCTGATACGCCGCTACGGCCCAAAGCAACCACACCAGCGCCAGGCCCGACACGACGCAGACAGCCGCCTTGGCTCCTCTTGAACTGTCATATCTCACAATGTGAACGCTTTCGTTCCTTACCGAACCACCAATACGCCGTTCGGGTAGTGCCGGTCTCGGCGCCCGGCCTCAATGCCCTGCGTGAACTTACTGTTGGCCACCAGCCGCAATCCATAACCGTGCACGATGTGCTTCAACCACGGCGGGGGAACCAGGCGATACTTGACCTCAAGAACCACTTCATAGGAGTGATGGGTCCTGAAAAACGGCGCCGGTCCTGGATAGAGCTCATGGGCATGGGCGCTGCGCACCCCGTGATCGAACGTCAACCGCAATCCATCGCCCGCGCGCGACGTGTAGGCCTCGCGATGGTAGTCAACCAGGACACTGGGTTGCAACGCGGACAGGTGCACCCCCCGCGCAAACTCTTCCAACACCGGATCGACGCCCGCCTCCATCCACTGTTTCCGCCGGATGAAATGCTCGTACTCATCAAACGGCACGAAGCGCTGGTACTTTGACAGCGATTCACCTCGACGCACTTTCATCTCCACACGGACCGGCCGATCCGCCCGGGGCGTGTCGGTGTAGGCGCGCAGGCGGTACTTCACGCGTCCATAATCCCCCGCCATCTTCTGGGCGTAAATACCGAATGAATCCGTCTCATAATACAGACTGCGAACCAGATAGCGCCGTGCCTTGGTTCGAGCCGTGTACTCGTCGTGGCGCATGTAGGGCACAATCGCGTTCCGGATGGCATGGTACTGCGTATAGGTAATCCGGTACTTGAATTCAAAGCGACCGGCCTGCCGCAACAACGTCTGTGCTCCGGCCTTCACGGGATCACACCGGCAAATCCAATTTCGGCGCCAGCAGGGACACCTTGTGTACCGACGGCAACTGATTCAGTTTCTGGACCAGCGCGCTGATCAAACCGGCCCCGGCTTCGGCGCCCCGCAACTCATACACCGTTTCCCACACGTCCCCGCTTACCTCATGCGAACGGATGGACGCGTCTTTTATCACCTCCGCGATAACCGGCTCGATCTCATGAACCGGGTACGGACCTTCCCCCCCGCATACGAGAATGAAATCGGCCTGGTTCGCACGGCCGTATTTGACGAAATAAAGCAGGAATACGATCGGCACCATGATCAACGTGGCCAGGATCACCACCATCCAGTTGAACGTTCCCGCGCCCAATCCAACCGCTATCACCCAGAACAGGAAGATCATATCGCGCGTATCCTTGATCGGTGTTCGGAACCGGATGATCGACAGCGATCCGATCAGGCCGAGCGACAGCACCAGATCGCCACGGATAAAGAGCATCACCAACGCCACAATCGGGGCCAACAGAACCAGCGTGCTCATGAAGGACAACTCATAATTCATACCGCGATGAGTGTGCTTGTAGACCTGTGAGATGATCAGCCCCAGCGCGAGGGCCAACCCCAGCGATATGGGAATGTGCCGATAGTGAACCATGAACTCCCGGACATTATTGAACGCGACGTATCGATCAACGTCGTTCTCTTGAAAACCCTCCCCTCGCAATATGCGCGCTTCCTCCGAATCACGCAGTATACCGGCCAGCCATTCCGCATCCCGTCCGCCCTCAAGAATGTGAGCCGCATACGCGCGCAACCCCTCCCGATCCGGCTCCCGATCCAATTCCTGCAGGTAGACATCGCGGATCATTTCGTGTATCTCATGCACGGAAACCGGATCCTGTCCTTCCAACGCGCCGGCATGATGGTCGGGCGGTCCGGCATGCGAACCCACACTCCAGAAAAACCACGCACTAAGGAAAATCGCGTACGGGACGCGGGATGGTGTGGATTTCGTATTCATGGGCATGTTCCTTTCAGTAAAGGAGGGATGGTGCTTTCATTTCCCCGAAATGTCAACCGGCGCGCAAACCGCACCGCTTAAGCACCCATCATCCGGTTCTGTACGGCGCGCGTCCGGACGCCGGGTGTCGCGTGGACCTGTTCTTGTGGCCATCATCAGAGGATCACGCTCAAACAAGGGAGATCTTTTGCCGCCACGTCCTCATGGCCTTGTAAGCGAAAGGCATGCCCGCCAGTGCCCAGCCCGCCGCGCGACCGAGGTGAAAGGGACGCAGGCGTATCGCTTCGGCATAGCGCGCCTTGCCCTCTTCCATCCTGCCCGCCATGCAGAGCCGATCGGCGATGGTCCCGAGGTGACGGGCCCGGAGGCGCGGATGCATCGCATAATCATCCTCATAACGCTCAAGAATGGCCAGAAACGCAGAAATGACATCGTTGTTCCGCTGTGAAATACTGTCTTTTCTGAGTGACGATTCAACCAGGATCTCGTCCACAAATACCGCCTCGACGTTCCTGGACAGGCGGAGAAACAATTCCCAGTCCTCCAAAGGCGGCAGCGTTTCGTCAAATAACCCGTGCTCGTCCATGCAGGCCCGGCGGATCATCGCGGTTTGCGTGGATACCAGATTGCCTCCAAGCAGGGTTTCATAAATCCGACCGGACAATCTACGGACATGAAGAGGCGGGAATACATAGGACGAAGAAGCGGACACCCGGCGGCATCGGCAATAGACGAACCCCGGTTCCACGGACGCGGACTCCACGGCCGCCATCTGCTTTTCCAGCTTGTCCGGCAACCAGCGGTCATCACTGTCCTGAAAGGCGATCCATTCATTGTGCATCATTTCCAAACCCGCATTCCGCGCGCCGCCGGCGCCGCGGGGCCGGTCCAGACGCCGGTGCCGGACGCGCGGGTCGGAAAGTCCGGCGAGGTAATCGGCGGTACCGTCGGTCGAGGCGTCATCCACCACCATCACCTCCAGGTCGCGCCAGGTCTGTTCCAGGACGCTGTTGAGCGCGGCCGGCAGTGTGCGCAACCGGTTGCGGGAGGGCAGGATCACCCCGATTCGGGCGGGTCTTCTATGAACGGATGCTTGCATACATGCGCGCCAAACCGCGGAACACCGGTGTCGGAAACCACGACATGAGCCACGCGCCCGCGTACCGGTGGTCCCGCGGACAAAGCCCCCACGCCCGGTATAGATATTCCCGGCCGCGTTGTCGAAGCCCTTCCCGGCAGAGGCGGTTCCCGATGGTGGCCCAGTGCCAGGCTTCGTTTTCCCTGTTTTGCATCATGAGAGACCTGTGCTTTTCCATGATGGCCCGGTAACTGTTTTCAAACCGGTCCAAGATTAGTGAATTGCTGTCCGGCTGTAGCCGGTACACAACCAGGGGTTCGGGCAACCACTTGACCGGCCCGTGTTGGGCCACTCGGATCGCATAGTCCCAATCCGCCATGGCGGTAAGGGTTTCGTCAAAACGTTCCACGCGGCCGACCCCGTGACCACGCACCATCAGGGTCTGAATCGTGATGAAATTGCCGCGCGGCAGGCCGGACAACACATCGTCATCCCGGCCCCGTCCAGGGAGAGGCAGCAGGATCCTTTTCCCGCCCATCTCCTTCCAATAAGAGGTATAGACGCCCACATAGGACGCAGGAAGGGATTGGGCGCAATCAACCTGTTTGCGCAGTTTTTCCGGCATCCATGTATCATCGCTGTCTTGAAACGCAATCCAATCGCCCCGCGCTTCGTCCAATCCGGCATTGCGTGCGCCCCCAGCCCCCCGGACATCGGACAGCCTGATCCACCGGATACGTTCGTCTTTATACCGGTGAGCCAGATGGGACGTCTCGTCGGTAGAGGCGTCGTCCACCACGATCAACTCGAAGCGATCATAGGTTTGCCCCAATACGCTTTCCACGGATTCCCCCAGGACATGCGCCCGGTTGCGCGTGGGAAGAATAACACTGATCAACGGGTCGCTCATTCCTTTGCCATTCCTTCCATCAATTCAAACAATCCGCGTACCGTCCGGTCCCAGGGATGTTGTGCGGCACGTTCCCGGCCGGCCCTGCGGTATTCATCGGCCATGGTATTATCCGTGATCATCCGGTGCAGGGCGTCCGCCAAGGCCCGTTCATCAAGCGGATCCACTAACAACGCCGCCTTCCCTGCCGCCTCGGGAATGGACGTGGCGTTGGAGGCGACCACCGGACAGCCGCAGGCCATGGCCTCCAGTACGGGCAAACCGAATCCCTCGTACAGGGAGGGAAAGAAGAAGACGTCCGCCCCGGCATAGAGGGCGGGCATATCGGTTTCCGGCACGACACCCAGCCGGCGAAATCGATCGCGCAAACCGAACCGATCGACCTCCCGCTCCACCGCGCGGTCCCGCCATGATTTCCCGGCGGTCACCACCAGGTCGTGCGGGAACCGATCGGCGATGCGCGCCCATGCCCGGACCCCGCGCACCATGTTCTTGCGCGGTGAAAGACTGCCCGCATAAAAGATGTACGGCTTCGTCAATCCATGGCGGGCACGAATGTCCGCGACGCGCTCCGAAGATACGGCTTCCGTCTCCGGCAGGTCCACGCCGAGCGGAAGCACGTGGATTTTCCGGGGCGACAAATCGGGGCACACCGCCAATAGATCGTTCCGGGTATGTTCCGAGACGCACACGATCAACGTCGCACGCCGGCAGGAAGCGCGATAAAAGATCCGGTTGTAGATAATGTCGGGCCACTGGTATTCGTGCACGTACGTTCCGCCGACGCGAAAATACAGGAGGTCGTACACAAGGCTCAACGTCTTGAGCCCGGCCGGCAAACCGGGAGGCAACAGTGTTTTCGGGGCCAGCAACACATCGGGCGGATGGGCCCGGATGGCGCGCGGTAAAGACAGCCACTCCCACCAAACCGGATGCGGGGCGCGCACCCATACCGGCGTCACGCCGGGTATGACCGTGCTGTCGGGCAACTGATACGCGATCACATTTCCCGGCCCCGCCATAGCGGGAAACCGGTGCAGAATTTGGTCCAGAACCCTTCTTGTCCCGCCGACGGGAACCGATAATCCCCGCGCGGAAATTCCGATGCGCATGCTTGCACTCCTTTTTCTATCCCGTTATAGGATACGGGATGAATACCGGCATGCCCAGAAAAACGCGCGCGATTCCGCCCCCGGTGGCGGTGATCACGGTCAACTGGAACACGCATGACGATACGGCCCGCCTTCTGCAATCGCTTCGCGAGCAGCATCCGCCGCCCATCGTGTTCGTGGTGGATAATGGATCTACGGACGGATCGTATGAACAACTGCAGGCATCCTTTCCGGAGGTACGCTATCTTCAAATGGGACGAAACCGGGGATTCGGCGCGGCCAATAACGCGGCGTTGCGTGTCCTCCAGGCCGAAGCCATTCCATTCGCGTGGTTGATCAACAACGATACCATTCCGGAACCGGGCGCCCTGGGCGTCCTGGTTGATCACATGCTCGAAAGACCTGCCGCGGGCGCGGCCGGGTGTATCGTGCTGGAAGCGGATGGTCCGGGCCGCCGCATTCAGGCCTGGGGCGGCGGTCATATCATCCCATGGCTGGGCACCGCGAAACTCAATCAATCCGAGGCCGAGCCGCTGGAATTTATTACCGGCGCTTCCCTGTTTCTCCGCACCAAAGCGCTTGAGGACGTCGGCGTATTTGACGAGCATTTCTTTCTCTACTGGGAAGATGCCGACCTTTGCTTCCGCCTGCGGGAAGCAGGCTGGAAGCTCACGGTGGCCGAAGCGGTGGTTCGCCACAAGGGATCCGCGACCACGGGACGATTTCCCCGTATGCGCGCCTATCACAACGCGCGCAGTTTCTCGTTGTTGATGCACAAGCATGCGCGCCGGCCACGCCTGTGCGGTTTTACCGCCGCCGTTGCCCAATCCTTCGGCAAACTCCTGCGCGGAAACCTGCCCGCTGCCGCCGGCCGCTGGCAGGGATGGCGGGCGGGATGCGACGCGGTTCGTTCTTCGGACGGGATCGTCCCGGACGGCCCGCCCTAGTTCCTGGAATTCACCGGGACGAAGCACACCCACAGACGTATACAAACCGGCCTATGCGCCTCCATTCCCGGCAATCGTCCGCATGCGTTCCGGAAATGCCGCCACCAGATTGGTATACACTCCATAACCTATTTCACACAGGTCGTGTAAGGATCCGGGCTCAACAGGAATGAGGTGCCCGTCCTCCGACACACGACGGACCTCCAACCCCGCCTTCAGCAGCTCCTCCGGCAGCTCTTCGGGCCGGAATCCGGCGCGTATCAGTCCATACGGTTCGTATTCCAGCAGCATGCACATATCGGGTGTCGCCTTGAGTAGTGCGCGCATGCCGCGCAGAGCCAATGGTTCGGCGCCCTGAATGTCCATCTTGATAAAGGCCGGCGGATGCGCTCGCAAAAACGGTACATCGTCCAGGCACACGCCTTCCACCGATTGTTCCACTCGTTGTTCTTCGCGGTTTGAAAATATGTGGTTGTCCTCGGTTCGCCCCGCCTGCGTATAAAGTGTCAAGGGACCCGTCTTCTCCGTCACGGCCTTGTTCTCAAGCCGCACATGGGTATACCCGTTGAAGGCAACGTTATCTCGGAGGATCTCGAACGTGTCCGGTGCCGGTTCAAACGCCACCACGCAACCGGTCGGCCCAACCAATCGGGCCATGTAGCAGGTGTAGTAGCCGATGTGGGCGCCGATATCCACTACGGTGTCGCCCGTCCGAACTATGCGCCCCACAAAGGCCGTGTCCCGGGGCTCGTAAATCCCGTTTACCGCCAAATTAAGCCGGTCTTCCGGATCGGAACGCATCCACGATCCCAATACCGGCACCCGGTCCCGGCCGCGCAATACCCGCAACGCCGACTGCTTGATCCATGAAAAAGGGGGCACACACGAAACGCCTGTGCCCAGCAGGAGGCGCCTGGCCGCCAGATACAACGCTCTAAACCATTTTACCCACATCGTGTGTGCCGTCCTGGACCGGAATGCCGCCTACGGGTAAAAGCTGATCCATGCCATGCTTATCCGAGAACATTCCGAATCAGTTCATAAATCACGTATTGAACCAACATAACCGGTATAAGAATGATGATCGTGCTTCGCACGATCGATCCTATTCTTCCGCCCGCTACGACCAGCATCCGTATCGACCAAATCAGGACGGAAACGGCGCCGACCACCGAATACAGCGCCACTACCGGAAGGGCTTCCCCGAAGAAGGCATGGCCGGAAAAAATGACCGCGGCCCGAATAACCAGCAAACCCGCATTCCACGCAAACCCTTCGCCTTGTCGCTCCAGGATGGAATATAAATTGTTGAGCGGCGTGGCGGCAAAGACAAATATCAGCCAGACGGACAGCCATTGGGCATAGGTACCCGATTCGGCCCATCCCGCGCCAAAGACGAAGGGGAATAGCCGGTCGCCATGAAACGTAATGAAGGAGAGGGGAACCGCGCCTACCAGCAAAAGACGCTGATAGACGGAGATCGCAATTCGGGCCAGCTTCTCCCGGTCGGCCCGCAGGCGTGCCGCGCGCTCCAGAAACACATGGCTTGTATTCTGTCCAATCAGACTTACCGGGACAGTCAGAAGGGTATAACTCAAGGCATAGTACCCGACCACCGCCGGCGAAAACAACGGGGCCAGAAGAAGAATAGGCAACTGTGCGGAAATAACATGGAGAACGCCCGATCCACTTGAAATTAGAGGGAACTTTCTGTAGCGGCATGCTTGCGCCCATAGGGCCGCCCACCGGCACGCGTCACGATGCCGACGAATAAACGGCCATGCCGAGCACAGAAGTCTTCCGAATCGAATCACATGTCCGGTTAGATGGCCCAGAAAAAGGCCGCCGACGCCGAAACCGGCGAAACCCAGGCCGATCTTGCCCGCGCTCGCGCCCATCTGTTGCATGATCTGTGTCCACGCCAACGGACGGAATCTTCCCAACCGGACATGCAGGCGGATGAGCAGAACTTCGGCACTCAGCATATAGACCAGTACGGGCACCAAGAACACCCAATACCACTGGTCCCGGGACAGGCCGATCAGCGGCGCCACGGAACGTCCCCGGATACCGGCAACCGCAAGCAGCAAGAGTGCAATCCCCGTGGAAAGCAGGAACCCGGCCACGGCCACGGACACCGCGTCGCGGTCGTTATCCGGCAGCACAACGGCTTGGTCGTACTGTCCCGCCGCCACCACGCCGATCACGGCAACCACGGCCGATACAGCCGCCAGGGCCCCCATCTGCTCCGGCAGATAGAGCCGCGTCAACACAGGTGCGCAAAGCAGCGAAATACCTTGTGCGGTGGCCGTTCCTCCAGCCAGCGTGGCCACTTGTAAAACAAATCTGTTTCTGAAGGGATTCTGAATCAGGATGCCTCCTCGCCGATAAACCGCCTTGACCCCAAAGGGATTGGCGAACACGCCGTCATCCGGAATCCGGCGGATGGTTCTCCGCTTGGGACCGTTTGCCCCATCCCCCCCATTTTCAGAGGACCGGCAATCGCTTTCTTCGTGCTTCCTTAATCGAATTGTTCATCGATCTTGTCTTCCAACAGGCCGGCCTGCGCGCTCATCTCTTTGCGCAGCGCTGCGATCTGGTCGGCCAGCAGACCGAAATGGAACAGAATAATACCAGCCAGAATCATCAAGAGGGACCCGCCGACGATCGCGAACCGATGCGTGAATATGATGTAGGCCTGATACAGTATGCCGAGCCCAACCATTCCCATGGCCGGATAGGCAAAGGCACGCATGGGATCGAACAACATGATCAGGCGAAGCGCCAGGAGAAGCGTGCTCACTCCGTCCCGCACAATCCGCACCGAGCTGATCCCCTTGCGGGCCGAGGTGGGGATCTCCACATAGGTCATTGCAAAACGGCTTTTGAGCGCATACACCAGCGAAGTGGTTGAAAACGAGAAGCCATCGGGAAGCAGGTCGAGCATGCGGAGATAAAGCCTTCGCCGCCCTCCGCGAAAGCCATAATTCACATCCATGATCCGCTGCCCGGCCAGGAAGCCGACCACCAGTTTGAGCGCCATCTTGCCGGGACGCCGGATAAAGGGCACACCCTCTTCGTTACGCCGGATCCCGACCACAAACTCGTATTGACGAAGCCGTTCAACGATCTGCGGGATGTACTGCGGATCGTGCTGGCCGTCCGCATCCATAAAAATCACGTTTTCGGCACGCGTTGCGTGGATGCCCGTCTTCAGCGCAGCCCCATACCCGTAGTTGGACGGATGTGTAATCACGCGGATACGATCCGCATAGGCCGCCAGAACTTCCGCCGTACCATCCGTCGATCCGTCGTCCACCACCACGATTTCCCAGGGAGCGGAACCGCGGACCTCAAGAGTCCGGTCAAGCACCCCGCCTACCTGGTGCACCTCATCAAGAACGGGCACAATAATCGTCACAAAAGGTGCTTTATGTGATTTATCCGTCACTAATCATCTCCCGGATCAGGGATGGGTCATCGCCGACCATAGTGACCAGCCGCACAGGGCGTGTCAACAGACGACTGTCAAACAGAGCCCACGCGGATCCATGTCGGCCCGGGAACGTATTGAAGGAAGATGGCGTGGTAGGTGACGCGGATGCCGTTCCCGTCGTCCGACGGGAAACGCTCCTGATAGAGGGCGCTCATCCGGTCGAACACGGCACGCGACAGCGGCCGCGCAGGCCCGCCGCTATACGAGGCGCCCGCCCGCTTGACGGCCTTGAGAAATGCGCGCACATCCGGATACGTCAACGTGTAGTATTCCCCGGAACACTCGGCCTCGGGAAATATGGATCCCCAGAAAGCCTGGGGCCGCATCGGCAACACATGCTCCCGCGGAGGCATCCGGCATTCCCGGTACGCCGCTTCAAACGATTGCTTCAATTCCCGGAATGTACCGTCACCAAAGGTCGAGACTGCAAGCAGGCCGCCCGGCGAAAGCAACGAGCCATAAGACTTCAACGCAACCGCGGGATCATGAAACCATTGCGCGGCGGCATTGGACAGGACCAGGTCATAAGGCCCTTGCGCCCGATGCGCATGGTCCTCGGCGTCACCACAGACGAAATCAACACCCGACAGGTTCCGGCGCGCCTCGTCAATCATCCCCGGCGAAAGGTCGAGCGCGGTGATCTCCGCGCCGGGAAAACATTCCTGTACCCGCCGTG